>JAHBXR010000017.1 GCA_019636335.1 Pirellulales bacterium | reverse complement strand
TCCCTGGACCCACATTGTTCCCTCGGGCAACGGGTCGCCAGCCGTCAATTGCCGCACCTCTTCCGGGAAGTGAAATGGCAGAAGGTCACGGAGAATTATCTTTCGAAGTACATCGAGTTGATGGACGAGTTCTTTGATTTTGTGGCCGCCGATCGCGTCAAAGTGCGGATCATGTTTACCCAGAATCGGCTTGTGCCAGTAGGACTCACGACGGAACAACGCCGCCTGGAGTACTATCTGCTTTATTACTAGTTCTTGAAGCATGCATTCGGTTTGCCCTACGCAAACACGGCTCAGTCATCGCTTCGAGTGCGTGTTAATCTCGATCAACTGCCGAAGAACGGCGATGAGAATGCGACCTTCAAGTCGTTTCTTCTGCGACTGAATCGCAATACGCAGTTTCGCGCGGCACGAATCCTATTGCGCGAAGATCAGATCGCGGAAGTACGCTCGCACGATCACGTGCTCATGCAATGCTTGGATGTCGTCTTGGGGGCGATGTCATTTCGCCTGAACGACAAGCACAAACAGAAGCTGCCGGGTAGCAATCGTCGTGGCAAACGGACCGTCGCAAAAGAACGACTCTACCATGTCATTTGCGATCGTATTCGGCAGATCTACCCGCATTTCAACATCGGCGAATCGACCGGCATGCAAGGCGATCGATCCAAGCTGTGGAGTCATCCCTATCGGCACTGGAAGTTTGTACCGCGGGAACATGAAATCGACGACAATCGCACGAAACCAAAAAAATAGCCCCGTTCTCTCTATGCCTTGCGGCGTGTCCCAAGTGGAACTTGGGCTTTCAAGAGTAACAGGGCCACTGATAAGTATTCACCCGCTTTGGCCTTGAGTCAACTTCAGTCGCTTAATGCGACTCAAGAATTGCGTCAGCCACCGTTCATGCGTTAGCATATCGGCAGTTCCTGCCAGCGATTCTCCCCCCAAGGCATCTCCATGCCGCGTCAGGCTCCCCAGCATTGTTCCGGGCCGCTTGCTCGGCGCGATTTCCTGCGGGCGGGCACGTTGGCATTCGGCGGCCTGACGCTGGCCGAAATGCTGGCCGCACGGCACGCCAGCGCGGCGACTTCGTCGGTTTCCAAAAACGCAGCCGGCCAGCCCGACACCTCCGTCATCCTCTTCTGGATGTGGGGGGGCCCCAGTCAACTCGAGACGTACGATCTCAAGCCCGACGCCCCGAGCGAGTATCGCGGTCCCTTCCGGCCGATTGCCACGAACGTCCCCGGCATCGACCTCTGCGAACTGTTCCCGCTCCAGGCGAAGCTGGCCGATAAGTTCTCCCTCGTGCGCTCGCTGCACCACGACATGTCGGCACATAACGATGGCTCGATCGAGGTGCTGACGGGCAAGACTCCCACGCGACCCGATCCTACGTCGACTGCCTTCTCCGAGCATCCCGATTTCGGCATGATCGCCAGCCGGCTCCGCCCGCCCCGATCGGATGGCATGCCGCATTACGTTGGCATCCCGCGGCAGCCCTTCATGACGAAGCCGAATTACCTGGGCGTGGCCCATGCGGCGCTCGCCACGGGAGATCCTTCGGCCGAAAACTACCGACCGCCGAACCTCACACTGGCTGCCGGGGTCGATGGCGCACGGCTCGACGATCGCCGGCACTTGGTCGCCGAGTTCGACCGCATGCGGCGCGATCTCGACCAGCGGGGAACGCTCGAAGGAATCGGCGACTTTCGTGCCGCGGCCATCGAGCTGCTCACGCGCCCCGAGGTGGCGCAGGCCTTCGATCTCACGCGCGAGGATCCGCGCCTGCGCGATCGCTACGGCCGGCATCTGTGGGGACAGAGCTTCCTGCTCGCCCGGCGGCTGGCCGAGGCGGGGGTCGGCGTCATCACGATTGATGCCCTGGCGCCGACCTTGTCGGATCGCTACTTCAGTTGGGACGATCACATCAATCCCACAACTCGCTGGGACATGGCCGATGCCATGCGTTACCGTGCGCCCTTCATGGACCAGGGCATCTCGGCCTTGATCGAAGATCTTTACACGCGTGGACTGGACCGTCGCGTCATGCTCGTCGCCCTGGGCGAGTTCGGCCGCACGCCGCGCCTGGTGAACAGCTCGGGCCTGATCGGCCGCGATCACTGGCCCGGCGCGCAGTCGGCGCTGATCTCGGGGGGTGGATTGCGGATGGGTCAGGTCGTGGGGGCGACGAATTCGAAAGCCGAATATCCGACCGAACGCCCCCTCACGCCCAAAGACCTGCTGGCAACGATCTATCGCCATCTCGGCATCGACCCACACGCTGCGCTCTCCGACTACAGTGGCCGACCGGTTCATATCCTGTCGGAAGGGGAGCCGATCGCGGAACTTTTGTAGAAGAACAACTTCTACAAAGTCACCTTGCGCGATGTTCGCGGTTTGATGCCTCTCCTATACCCGGTTCCCCATTCGGGTATCGATTCGCTATAAAATCGACCTCATGAGTCACTCGCATCCCTCCGACGTGCATGGTTCGCCTGCTTCTGCCGCCTCTTCGAGCCTGCCGGTAATACTCGGCATCGCGATCGCGCTGGTGATTTACGGCGGCGCACTCCTGTTCCAATGGCCACAGACCGCCACCGAGATGATCAATGGCAGGCATCACGCGGTCGCCGACGAGCATGTTGACGATCACGCCGCTGACGCTCACGGCGACGAAACGCATCCGACCGCAGATGGTCATGCGAAACACGAGATCGTTCCGCCGACGTTTTTCATGGTGTTGCCCTTCGCACTCCTGCTGGGGGCGATTGCCGTCTTTCCGCTGGTGCCGGCGATCGAGCATTGGTGGGAGAGCAACCTGCATCGCTTCTATGTCGCGGCGGGGCTGGGGTTGCTGACCCTTGTGTACTATCTCGTGGCGCATGGCACCGCGGTCGAGCGTCACTTCCTGGGACACGCGGTGATCGAGCCGGGCGCAGGCTGGCTCTCGTTCGGACTGCCCTGGACCGTGTTCCAGAACGCGATCTTCAACGAGTACATCCCCTTCATCATCCTGTTGTTCGCCCTCTATACGATCTCGGGGGGCATTCGCATCGAGGGAGACCTCGTCGCGCGGCCCGCCACGAACACGGCGTTCATCGCCATCGGCGGCGTGCTGGCCAGCTTCATCGGCACCACCGGCGCCGCGATGCTCTTGATCCGGCCGCTGCTCGAAACCAACTCGCAACGCAAGCAGGTCGCCCACACCGCCGTCTTCTTTATCTTTGTCGTCTGCAACTGCGGCGGCTGCCTGCTGCCGATCGGCGATCCCCCGCTGTTCCTGGGCTATTTGCAGGGGGTCGATTTCCTCTGGACCCTGCAACTCTTTCCACAATGGCTGTTCGTCAATGGTTGTTTGATCCTCGTCTATTACCTGTGGGACCGCTTCTACGCCTACCCACGCGAGGAGAAACGCGAGCTCGTGCGCGACGAGTCGCAGGTGCGTCGTCTGCAGTTCTCGGGCGTGGCGATCAATGCCCCGCTCCTCTTGGGCGTGGTGGCGGCCGTGGCGATGCTCGATCCCAGCAAGACCTTGCCCGGCACCCAGTGGCACCCCTGGCTCTACCTGCGCGAAATGCTGCTGCTGCTCTTCGTCCTCATCTCCCTCGTGCTCGGGTCGAGCGAAGTACGCCGCAAGAACAATTTCAACTACGGTGCGATCATTGAGGTCGCGGCACTGTTTTTGGGCATTTTTCTCTGCATGCAGCCGGCGCTGCAGATCCTGGACGTGCGCGGCGCGGAGCTCGGGATTGACACGCCGCAGAAGTTTTTCTGGGCGACCGGCACGTTGTCGTCGGTGCTCGACAATGCTCCTACCTATCTCGTCTTCTTCAAGACCGCCCAATCCCTCGACCCGGGCAGCACGGCCACCATGGCCGGCGTGGCCGTCGACCTCCTGGTCGCGATCAGCTTGGGGGCCGTGTTCATGGGAGCGATGACCTACATCGGCAACGGACCGAACTTCATGGTCAAGGCCATCGCCGAGAAAGCCGGGGTCCGCATGCCCGGCTTTTTCGGCTACATGGTCTACAGCGTGAGCATACTGCTGCCGATTCTCGTCCTCATGACGTTGTTGTTCTTGTAGGTTAGGTACGCTGTACCTGACAATGTTCGATGTCGCCACTCTATTGATTGTCAGGTACGGCGTACCTGACCTACGCGCGCGAACGGCATGCCGTTCGATTGCTTGACCCCGCTATCAGGTGCCGTTAGGGTTGCAGTTCGCCTCCTTCTTTCGCTGTCCGGATGCGCTCGATGCGTTTGTCTCTCTCCACCCGCGCCGCCGAGGCGCCGACGAAGGACCGTCTGCTTTGCTCGTTCGAGCAGTTCTGCGGCATGGCCCATCACGCCGGCTACGAGGCCATCTGCCTGCGCGCGTCGGCCGGGGGAGTACAAACGCCGCTCGACGAGCTGCGCCGCATGCGAAAGGTCGCCGACGAGCATGGACTGGCCGTCTCGATGGCGACGACCGATTACGACGTGCCGCTCAACAACGATCGGGGGCCGAACAACCTGCGCAAGATCGGCCCCCATCTCGACGTGGCCGGGGCGCTCGGCACGACGCTGATCCGCGTCTGCCTCAAGCAGGAAGACGACATCGCCGCGGCGGCGCGGGCAGCAGACGAGGCCCGCGAACGGGGCATCCGGCTCGCACACCAGTGCCATACGAACAGTCTCTTCGAAGAAGTCGAGGGGCAACTCGCGGTGCTCGCGCGGATCTGCCGCGCGAACTTCGGCCTGATCTACGAACCGGCCAATCTGCTGCTGTGCGGTCAGTCGTACGGCCGCGAGACGTTGAAACGCCTCGCTCCACATATCATGAACGTCTACCTGCAGAACCATCGGCTGGGTCCAGACGGCGAGTCGAAGTTGCCGACGCGCGTCCGCGGCGAGGTGAGCTACTTCGACATCCCCCTCTGGCAGTCGGGGGGCATCGATTTCGATGAAGTCTTCGCCGGCCTCCGTACGATCGGCTACGACGGTACGATCACCGTCCACCAGTCGGGCGCGGCGCGGAGCACTCCCGAAGACACCGCGACCAAGAGTGCGGATTTTTTGCGCCGGTACGTGAGCTAGTAATTCGCTTCGAACAGATTCGTAGCAAGGCCATCGATGATGAACAGAATCAAGATCGGACAGATCGGCGTCGGCCACGCGCACGCGGCGGGCAAGATGGCCGCCTATCGACAATCGCCCGACTATGAGGTCGTCGGCATCGTCGAGCCCGATGAAGAATTGCGCAGCGCCGCACAGAATCTGCCCGAGTATCGCGACCTGCCCTGGATGACCGAAGAGCAACTGCTCAACGTGCCCGACCTAGCGGCCGTGGCGGTCGAGACGCGCGTCCGCGATCTGCTCGCTACCGCCGAACGGTGCGTCAAGGCCGGCAAGCACGTACACATCGACAAGCCGGCGGGCGAATCGTTGCCCCAGTATCAACGTATCCTCGACGAGGCGATGCGGCAGCACCTGGCGGTGCAGCTCGGCTATATGTATCGCTACAGCCCGGCCGTCATCTTCCTGCGCGAGGCGCTGAAAAGCGGCTGGCTGGGCGAACCCTTCGAGGTCGAGACGGTGATGAGCAAGGTGATTCCCTTCGAACGGCGCCCGCAATTGGCCGAATACCAAGGGGGCATGATGTTCGAGCTGGGCTGCCACATCATCGATCTGGTGATTGGCGCCCTGGGCGAGCCGACGAAGGTTACTCCCTTCCGGCAGGAATCGCTCCCCACGAGCGACACGCTCCGCGACAACATGCTGGCGGTGTTCGAGTACCCCCGGGCGATCGCCACGGTGAAGTCGACGGGCCTCGAGGTCGAAGGAGGCGCCCGGCGGCACTTTACCCTCTGTGGCACCGAGGGAACGTGCCAGATCATCCAGCTCGACGAACCGTACGTGCTGCTCGCGCTGAACAAGAACCGGGACAAGTATCAGCGGGGCTACCAGAAGATCGCCTTCGGCGACTACCCACGCTACGTGGGAGACGCGGCGGACCTGGCCAAGATCATCCGCGGCGAAAAGGATTCCGATTTCCCCTACACGCACGAACTGGCCGTGCAGCGCGCGGTACTCAACGCGTGCGGCCTGCCCACTGCCTGATGGCCGCGAGTTGCCATGAACTACGAAGAACGCTCGATCGAAACGAACGGCGTGCGATTGCACACGATTCTGGCCGGGCCGGAAGAGGGCCCCCTCGTGGTGTTGCTGCACGGCTTTCCCGAGTTCTGGTACGGCTGGCGGCGACAAATCGACGTGCTCGCGTCGGCCGGTTATCGCGTGGCAGTCCCCGACCAGCGCGGCTACAACACGAGCGACAAGCCGCCAGGGGTGGCCGCCTATGGCATCGACTTGCTGGCAGCCGACGCGGTGGGCATCTTCGACGCGTTGGGGCGCGAGCGGGGCACGCTCGTCGGCCACGACTGGGGCGCCGCCGTCACGTGGTGGGCCGCACTGCGCTATCCCGAACACATCGAGCGGATCGTGATTCTCAACGTGCCCCATCCCATCGTGATGCGGGCACAGATGAAGAAGAACGTGCGCCAGCTCCTGCGCAGTTGGTACATGTTCTTCTTCCAGTTGCCGAAGCTGCCCGAGGTGATGTTCCGCATCGGCAAGTTTTCGCGCAGTGCCGCAGCGCTGCAAAAGACTAGCCGGCCCGACACCTTCTCGGATGAAGATCTGGCAAAGTATCGTGCCGTCTGGGCCGAGCCGGGCGTCGTCACCGGCATGATCAACTGGTACCGCGCCCTGATGCGGGTCCAGCCGGCGAGACTCGCCTCGGTACGCGTGAAGATTCCCACGCTCATGATCTGGGGCACGCAGGACCGCTTCCTGGGGCGTGAGTTGGCACAGCCCAGCATCGACCTGTGCGACCAGGGACGGCTCGAATTCATCGAAGAGGCCACGCACTGGGTGCAGCACGAAGAGCCGGAGCGCGTGAATCGCCTGCTGCTCGATTTCCTCGCCTGAGCGCCTGCGACTGCTCGGGCAATTGAACGCCCCTGCCGCAGCCAGTACAAACGGGGCTGCATCGACGCTCGGCGGGGTTTCTCTAGTTCAACGACAAGGCGAGGAGTTGGCATGTCTGGATCCACCTACCGTGGACCGATTCGGATGGTGGTGTTCGACTGGGCCGGCACCACGGTCGACCACGGTTGCTTTGCCCCGGTGGTCCCCTTTATCGAGGCCTTTCGCCGCTTCGACGTCGAGGTGACCGTCCCCGAGGCGCGCCGCCCGATGGGGCTCGGCAAAAAGGACCATGTACGCGCGATCATCACGAGCCCCGAGATCGCCGAACGCTGGCAGAAAGTCCATCAACGCGCCGCCACCGAGGAGGACGTCGAGGCGATCTATAGCCGACACTTCGTGCCGCTGCAGTTGGCCAGCGTCGAGTCGTCGAGTGGGCTCGTGCCCGGCCTGCTCGATTGCGTCGCCGCGCTGCGCCAGCGGGGCATCAAGATCGCCACGTCGACGGGCTATTTCCGCGAAGCGGCCGAGCTGTGCTACGCGGCGGCCGCCAAGCAGGGATACCAGCCCGACTTGAACCTTTGTCCCAGCGACGTGAAAGCAGGCCGCCCCGCCCCCTGGATGATCTACCGTGCGATGGAAACCTTCGACATCTATCCTCCCACCGCCGTGGTGAAGATCGGAGATACGCTCCCCGACATCGAAGAAGGACGCAATGCCGGCGTGTGGACCATTGGCGTGACGCGCACCGGCAGCGACATCGGGCTCACCGAGGACGAGGCGGCAATGCTCCCCGCGGATGAATTGCAGCAGCGCATGAACGCGGTGGCCGTAACCCTTCTTGCCGCTGGCGCCCATTGGGTACTCGACTCCGTCGCAAATCTACCCGCGCTCCTGCCAACGATCGAAGATGCCATCGCTGCGGGCGCGACTCCCTAACCGAGACCTGCCGAGATTTTATGGACGACGATATTCCCTATCTGCTGCTGACGCCCGGACCGCTCACCACGTCGAAGACGGTGAAGCAGGTCATGTTGAACGATTTCTGCACTTGGGACGACGACTACAATTCGATCGTCACCGACATCCGGCAGAAGCTCGTGCGGCTGGCCACGTCGCGCGACGACTACACCGCCGTGTTGATGCAAGGGAGCGGCACGTTTGCCGTCGAGGCCACGCTGGGATCGGTCATTCCGCACGACGGCAAGTTGCTGGCCGTGAACAATGGCGCCTATGGGAAGCGCATCGTGCAGATCGCGCAGCGGATCGGCATCCCCGGTACGGAACTATTTCACACCGAGACGGAACCGGCCGATCCCAATCGCATCGACGAGGTGCTGGCCCAGGACTCTTCGATCACGCACGTGGCCGTCGTCCACTGCGAGACGACCACGGGCATGCTGAACCCGATCCAGGAGATCGGCGCCGTCGTCAAGAAGCACCATCGCTCGTTCATCGTCGATGCCATGTCCTCCTTCGGCGGCATCCCGATGACGATGGAAGATCTGTCGGCCGATTTTCTTGTCTCCTCGGCCAACAAGTGCATCCAGGGCGTGCCGGGTTTCGGCTTCGTCATCGCGCGGCGCACGCTGCTCGAGGCTTCGGCCGGTGGGGCACGGTCGTTGAGTCTCGACCTGTACGATCAATGGGCCGAGATGGAGAACAAAGGGGGAAAGTGGCGCTACACGTCTCCCACGCACGTCGTGCGCGCCTTCGCTCAGGCGCTTGTGGAGTTGGAAGAAGAAGGGGGCGTCGCGACGCGCTACCGTCGTTACTCCGAGAATCACCGCCTGCTGGTCGAGGGGATGGAGCGGCTCGGTTTCCGGCCGTTGCTCGCGCCGCAGTATCGCTCGCCGATCATCACCTCGTTCATCTATCCCGACGACAAGAAGTTCACCTTCGACGCGTTTTATCATGCGGTGAAGCGGCGCCGGTTCGTGCTCTATCCCGGCAAGGTGAGCCAGGCCGAGACGTTCCGTATCGGCACGATCGGGCACGTTTTCCCTGACGATATCCGCCAACTCTGTCGAGCGATTGGCGAAGCGGTCGAGGAGTTGGGTGTGAAGGTCGGCTGATCGACTATATCCAAGAGGCGGCGAAGACGGCGTGTACGATCGATCGATTTCGGGTTCAACATTTTTTGCTGTGTTGGCAGCATTTGCTGCTCCAGCAGCCATTGCACTGGCGTATGACTTTGAAATGATTGGCCTGGCGGCGATTGTTTCCACGTTCGTATTGCCAGCAATCGGAGCGTATGCGGCTGCGCGGCTGGGTTGGATGGGACCGCTACGCTCGCGCAGCCTGCTTGTCTATTCTGTAGCTGCGATACTACCGGCCATATTCTGGGGCTACATCGCCTTGTTTGCCGTCGAAGGTGCTGATCTGGCGAGTTGGTGTTTCGTGATCTACTGCGTGGCGGCGATTGCTGCTGGGCTGGTATTGTTCGTGGAGAATCGTCGCAATGGGTGATTTGATTTGCAATTGGATGACTCGCTCGGCATGCCCACCCGGCTGTCGCTGTGAGGGTATGGCACCCCTTTTTCTGCTCATCGCTTTCACTTGCGCGTTATCGTGCTTCACGTCAAGTGTGCGCGCTGCGGATGCCCGCCCCAACATCCTCTGGATCACCTGCGAGGATGCTAGCCCAAATCTCGGCTGCTACGGCGATGAATACGCCGTCACGCCACGTCTCGATCGGCTCGCGCGAGAAGGTGTACGTTACACGGCCGCCTTCGCACCGATTGGCGTCTGCGCTCCCTCGCGGTCCTGCCTCATCACCGGCATGTGGCCTCCTTCGATCGGTACGCATCACATGCGCTGCGAAGGAAAGCTGCCCGCGGGCGTACACCCTTTTCCGCACTACCTGCGCGAGGCGGGCTACTACACCACGAACAACGTGAAGACCGACTACAACTTCACCCCCCCGGCCGGCACGTGGGACGATTCGAGCAACCGCGCGCATTGGCGCGGACGGGCGCCGGGGCAGCCCTTCTTCAGCGTGTTCAACTTCACCACGACGCACGAAAGTCAGATCCGCCTTCCCGACCCACAATTCGAGCGGCGCACGAAGGATCTGCCGGACGAGGCTCGCCATGATCCCGCCAGGGCCACGCTACCGCCGTATTATCCCGACACCCCCGAGACGCGGCGCGACGCGGCCCGCTTCGCCGATCTCGTCAGCGTGATGGATGCCGAGGCGGGAGCGATTCTCGACGAGCTCGAGCGCGACGGACTGGCCGACGAGACGATCGTCTTCTTTTTCTCCGATCACGGCACGGGGCTGCCCCGCAGCAAACGCTGGTTGTACGACACGAGCACCCGGGTGCCGCTCCTCATCCGCTTCCCGCGAAAGTTCGAGAGTCTCGCACCTTCGCCCCCTGGTTCGACGTGCGACCGACTGGTGAGCTTTGTCGACTTTGCGCCCACGGTATTGAGTCTGGCCGGCGTGCCGATTCCGCCGACGATGCAGGGCGTGGCCTTTCTCGGCGCGGCGGCCGGCGCCGAGCGGCAGTATGTACACGGTTTTCGCGATCGCATGGACGAACGCTACGACATGCTGCGATCGGTGCGCGACGAGCGCTACAAGTTGATTCGCAATTATCGGCCCGAGTTGCCCTACTTCGGCAAGCAGTTTCTGTCGTACCAGTGGGAAATGCCGACGATGCAGGCCTGGCAGAAGCTGGCAGATGCCGGCCAACTCACGGGGCCTGCCGCGCAGTGGATGACGCCTATCAAGCCCGGCGTCGAGCTCTACGACACGGTGGCCGACCCTTGGGAGATCAATAACCTGGCCGACGAGCCGGAGTTCGCCACCGTGCGCGCGCGACTCAGCAGCGAGCTCGAACGATGGATGGTCAATATCATCGATCTCGGGTTTCTGCCCGAGAATGAGCTGCGTACCCGATTCGGCGACGAGGCTCCCTACGATGCCGTGCGCAGGTCGTCAACAGCATACCCCCTCGGCATAATCCTACCGGTCGCCGAAGTCGCCGCATCTACACAACCGGTCGACGAGCAAGAGCGGAATCTACTGCTCGATGGCATCCAGAATCCCGATCCGACGATCGCTTATTGGGCCGTGCGGGGGCTGGCCAATCGCGTCGCAGCCCACGAGCCTACCACTTCCGATACTTCCGAGCAGCAGCAGGTCCTGCGGGCCGCACTGGAATACGCATCTCCCCAGGTGCGGTTGGTTGCGGCCGAGGTGCTCGCGGCCCAGGGGGATGAGACGGCCCTCGGCACTCTCGTGTCGCTGCTCGATTCAGACAATGAGTGGGTGCGCCTCATGGCGGTCATCGCCCTCGACCGGCTCGACCTCCGTGGGGCAGAGCTCCAGGCCAGGCTCTCCGGCCTGCAGAACGACTCGAATCAGTACGTTCGCCGGGTCCTCGACCATCTGCGGAGCAAGTCCCTCGTGCCCCAATAAGCCACCAGGCTTGTTATTCCTGCAAGGCTACAAGCACGACTTCCAGTCCCGCGATGGCATTCCAGCCTGGGCTCCTGGGAGCGCTCTGTCCCAGAGCCGAATTCTGCTGTCGCTCAGTGGCAAGGCACACGCACCGGGCAGGTGCCCCAATGCTACGCAAACCCTGCGCGCATCACTTGCAACAGGAGGCTCGTGGTCCGGCTGCTGACACTTCGCCAGAGAGATTTCTTCACCCTTTAAGACTTTGTGAGGAAACGGCTTACCACACTACTTCTCTGCTGCAGCTAGCTTCGCGGCACGAGAGTTGCCAAACGAGCGTACATCGTGCGCACGGGTCCTCAGCGTGCGGACGGAGGTTGGATTGCTTTCGATATGGCGCGCATGTCCCTCCGAGCCCTGGTACTTCTGGCTGTGCTGGGAGGGACATATCGCGTCGCGAGAGTTTGCACCGAGCGCGACTCGGGCGAGCTCCAGGTGGGTATCTCCCACTCGGTTAGCCTCCGTGCGTGGTTTGTGGAGAGGGCGTCGAGCGGATTGGAATCGCAGCGCGACGCAGCCTCGAGCGGGCGGGGTGGGATGCTGACCACCTCGTCGGCGGATTCGAAGGCGCACGACGGTATGTGCGTGGCCGAGGAGACGGCCCCGCACCAGGCGAAGTTCTTCAAGCCCCGCCTGCATGGCTGGGGCGCCCTACTCCAGGCGTAGCGAATCCATGTTTCCCGCGGTCGCGTCTTGGCGAGACGCCCCCGCTCGACTTGAGTTCGCCGCGTCGGCAACAGGCGAGGCACGACGAAGTCCTTCTTGCAGGGAATCGCCGCTTGTGGCGGCGATGTTCGTTGCTCGGGTTGCGCGCCTGCGCGTGTCGCTCGGACCAACGGCGTCCCGGCGCGGCACAGATCGATCGTTTTCATTGGTTTTTGATTGTTGTCGCTGCGGCCTGAACGGCAGACAGCAGTCATTTACAACGGTTCAGGCCCTGTCCTTCTGGTGAGGCGAATTTATGAAACGCATGATGATCTTTGGTTGCTGGGCACTACTGTGCTCGGCGGTAGTATTGTGTTGGGCAGGTCCGGCCATGGCCCAAGAGGCCGAAGAGGCCGCCCGAGTCGAAGAAGCCGCCGCGCCCACGGCGGAGGAGGCCGAAGCCCCCACGCTCGATCGCGGCGACAATGCCTGGATGCTCACGTCCTGCGCGTTGGTGTTGTTCATGACCACCCCGGGATTGGCCATGTTCTACGGTGGTCTCGTCCGCAAGCAGAATGTGGTCAGCGTGCTCATGCAGTGCATCACGCTGATGGGCCTGATGGCGGTGCTGTGGGCCATGGTGGGTTATTCGTTGGCGTTCGGGGGTAGCAACGCGTTGATCGGCAACGGCGACTTCCTCTTTATGAAAGGGGTCGAAGCCACCTGGATCGAAGGCCAAGGGTCTGAAATCCCGATCCATCCCGACCTCAGCATCCCGAGACTGACGCACATGCTCTTCCAGGGCATGTTCTTCATCATCACTCCCGCTCTGATCTGCGGCGCCTTTGCCGAACGCATGAAGTTCAGCGCCATGGTTGCCTTCTCGGTCTTGTGGGGTCTGGGCGTGTACTGCCCACTGGCCCACTGGGTCTGGGGCGGTGGCATCCTGGCGTTCGGTAGCTCGCACGCGACCGGAATCTTCTCCGGTGGTGCTTTGGACTTCGCCGGTGGTACCGTGGTGCATATCAGCTCGGGCGTCTCGGCCCTCGTGGCGGCTTTGTTGGTGGGCAAGCGCATGGGTTATCCCACGCAGCCCATGCCGCCGCACAACCTGGCCTTCACCGCCTTGGGCGCCGGCATGTTGTGGGTGGGTTGGTTCGGCTTCAACGCCGGTAGTGCCCTGGCGGCCGATGGCATCGCCTCGAGCGCTTTCGCGGCAACCCACTTCTCGGCCGGTGCCGGCGCCGTCGCCTGGCCCCTGGTCGAGTGGCTGTGGCGCGGCAAGCCGACGCTGTTGGGAGCCTCGTCGGGCGCGGTGGCTGGACTCGTCTGCATCACCCCCGCCGCGGGCTTCGTGACCTGCATGCCCGCCATCTTCATGGGCGCAACGGCCGGCGTCGTCTGCTGCTTCGCCTGTGCCTTGCTCAAGCCGAAGCTCGGCTACGACGATTCGCTCGATGCCTTCGGCGTCCACGGACTCGGCGGTACCCTGGGGGCCATCCTCACTGGGGTCTTCGCCACGCGTGCGGTGTGGGATATCGGTGGCGGTGAGCCTCTCGGGCTCATCGAAGGGGGCACGGAAGTCTTCAAGGCGCAGGTTGTCGCCACGGTCATCACCTGGGTCTTCGCCGTCGTCGGCAGCGTCGTGCTGCTCAAGCTGATCGACTTCACGATCGGCCTGCGTGTCGGTGAAGAAGACGAGGTCATCGGCCTCGACGTCAGCCAACACGGCGAGGAGGGTTACATTTTCGGCTAGAGCTTGCAGCAATCCGCTCTGGCTTTCGCCTGGCCAGAAGGACGCCTTGGCTTGGGTGGCTCAGCGTTGCCCAAGCCAAGGTTGTTTCCCTCGTCGCCAGGTCCGATGCTAAGGATTGCCGACCGTCCGTGGCGGCGCGAGCTTTCGCGCCCTCCTACTGTTTAGTCCTGAGATGGTGAAAGGCGAAAGAAGATGAAGAAGATTGAAGCCATCGTGCGTCATCATAAGATCGACGCGGTGAAAGAGGCCCTCGTGCGGCTCGGCCACCACGGCATGACCGTGACCGAGGTCCGCGGTTTCGGCCGTCAGAAGGGACACACCGAAACCTACCGCGGTGCCGAATACGTCGTCGACTTCGTGCCCAAGGTCAAGATCGAGGTCGTCGCCGACGACAGCACGGCCGATCAGATCGTGTCGGGCATCGTCGCCGCCGCCAAGACCGGCCAGATCGGCGACGGCAAGATTTTCATCAGCGAACTGAAGGACGCCGTCCGCATTCGTACGGGCGAGACGGGGGGCGCGGCCGTCTGAGGCTGCCCCACCGCGCGACGTTCTCCCATTCGCATTACCCATCACGCCGCAGCAACAGTTACCGCCGTTGCTCGAGTCGAATCTCGACCGTGGGTCCGTGATTCGGCGCGGGCTCGACGCTGACTGCTTGCTGGGTGTGGTAGGTGATATTCTTGTACGTCGCGTCGATCTCCAGCTTGTACTGGCCCGGCGCGACGCCACGCAAGGTGAAGTGCCCCTCGCGATCGGTCTGCACCTGGGGCACATCCGCTCCCGACAGCATCACCACGGCTCCACGAACGGGATTCTTGTACATCATCACCCGCCCTTGAATCGTGTTGCGCTGGGCCGCGGTCGAGACCGGCGGCGCGGCTGCGGGCACGCCGGCAATCGCCGTTCCGCCCGTGGCCGCCGAGAGTTGCTCGCTCGCCGGCGAGGCCACCGACTCCGAGCGATTCGACGTGATGAAGACGTTCTCGAGTTGAGCGACGAGCACGTCCGCCCGCTCGGCTGCCTTGAACGTTCCGCCGCTGAGCGTCACGAGCTCGCGCAGCTCGGTTTCTGAAGTACCGCTGCCTTGCGGCGACGCACCGTAGCTGACGATGTGAATCGGTACGGGGCTCGATTCGATCAACTTGCCCAGATTGTCGCGCCCCCAACGGTTGCGCGCCAGCCATTGCTTGTTGCGACCATCGGTCAGCACGACGATGCCCGCCTGCGAAGAGTTGCGGCGGCCGCTGAAGCCATCCATCGCTTTTACCAACGCGTAGTAGAGGGGACTCTCGCCCCAGGGTTGGGCGACATTCAAACGTTCGGTGATCGTCGCGAGCTCGGCGAGACCGAAGGGCCCGAGCGGGCGAATCACCTCGACGTCATCGCCCGGCATCAACCCGGCCAACGCACCAAAGCCCAAGGTCTGTTCGAGATACCCGGTCTGCTCCATGAGCTGAGGCTCATCCGTGCCATCCCAGGCCAGTCGATGCCCGAACAGAATGACGCTCGCCTCGTGGTTCCCTTCTTCGGCCAACTGATTGAGCATGGCAATCAGTGCCTCGCGGGCCGCATCGAAGCGCATCGTGACGGCGCCTTTCACGTCCCCCGCCGACGTGGCGACGTTTGCCGGCTCGGACATGGGCGCCGAGCAATCCAGCACGAAGGTGATCGTCGAAGCGACATTCCCCTCGGCGCGCGAGACGCCGGTCATACCAGTCAGCACGGCGAGCAAGAGCAGCGTCCTACCCGCGCGACGAGCACGTGACGCGAAGAAGCTGGTCTGGCAGCGAAGATCGCGGTGCATGGCAATTCCTCTCCCTGGATGACGCCAGCAAGACAGGGATCCTACCTGTCGATTGGCCCTGCCCCACGGAACGCGCAGCACACGAGGCGCGCCCTCGACGCGGAGACTACCTACGTTCCGCTTCGGTCAGGAGCAGCATGCGAGATTAGCGCGGTCGCAAGGATTCTGCCGACGGCGGAGAATTTGCGCAAGCCGCGGAGGAGGGGTGGCGCCAGCGCTCCACAATTCTGACCGGCGAATACCGGCACGCTAGCAGCGCCAGCGTGGGTCGCGAGGACGTTAGTCTTGGTCGCTGCCAGCCAAGCAGGGACACTAGTCGGTTTCGCAGGCAGCCAGCAGGTCGAGCTCGCGTTCGCGCGCGGCAATGCAGGCCTGTGCCTCGACGCGCAGCGTGTCGATCGTCTGCTGCAACTGAATCACGCGCAGTTCGAGCGCACGCGCACGCACCATGAGATCAGCCAGATCGCCATGAGTTACGTTCGACATGGTGGGATTCTCCCCGCACGACGCGAGTGCAAGCACACGAGCGCGGGCGGCAACGGTGGGCGGAACAACGAGGCGGGCGCGGCGGTCACTGCAAACGTAACTTATGCCTGCCGACCGCGATCGGCGCAGGGCCCCCGCCGCTCGACAAATCTCGCCCGCGGCGGCGTCCGTCTGTAGCGGTTGTGAGGGCGAACTTTGCCGCTCCCTCAAGGGGTGCCCCTCGGGACCGCATTCAACTGCGAGTCCGCCCACTCCAGGTATTTCTGCGCCCCTTGGTTCTTGGGGCGCACTCTCAGCACCGCCGCAAAGTGCTCGCGGGCCTCGGCGAGTCGCCCCAGCTTGGCCAGCGCATTGCCGTAGGCCATGTGCGCATCGACGTTGTCGGGCATGACGTCGAGAATCGCCTGCCAATGTTCGAGCGATTCTTCGTTACGCCCGCTGTTGACGAGCGACAGGCCCAGATAAAGCCGTGCCTCGGTCATGTGAGGTGACGTGGCGACCGCCGGCAACAGGGCCTCGACGGCACGATTCCAATCTTGCCGGTAGTAGTACTGCATGCCGAGAAAGAGCTGGGCCAGGGTGAAGCCGGGTTTCGCTTCAATGGCGCGACGATACTGTTCGATTGCCTCATCGTCACGCTCCATGCGTTCGTAGAGCACCCCCAGGTTGGTCCGGGGAATCGGGTCGTTCGGCTGTAACTCGACGGCCTGCCTCAGAAGCTGTTCGGACGTCTCGTAATCTTTCACCTCCATCGCCAATACGGCGAGACCGTTCATGGCGGTGGTGCTGCGCGGATTGATCTTGATCGCTCGTTCGAAGAGCGTGCGCGAGTCGTACCAGAATCCCGAGTAATACATCGTCAGTCCGCCGAATGCGCACAACAACAGCACGGTCTCGAGGCGCCAGCCCCCCTTAAGGACGTGACCGACGAACCATGCCAGGGCAAAGGCCGGCCCCAACATTGCCAGATAGACGTACCGATCGCTCACGGTCGAGATCGCCTGAAAGGCGAACGACAGGAATCCCAGCACGGGCGCCACGCCGGCGACATACAGACCAGCCGCCGTCAGCCACGCCCGGCGATGGGGCAGACACCCGAGCAGGCCCACCAGCACGAGAGGCAGCAACCAACTCACGTAGACCCACGCACTCTCGAGCACGTGCGCTGGCGTGCGACCATAGTCGATGGCCAAGCCGTAGGGAACGATCAGTTTGAAGAGATAGAAATCGAGCGCATCGCCTGCGATCAGGGGACGCTGCCACCAATCGACTGCCATCGTCTGCGAGTGGACTGCCTCGGCCTGCACACCACTGGTCAAAATCGTCAGCGCGACCGCTGGCGCCAACCACCAACCGACACTCAACAGCGTGGGCCAGAACGCGCGGCGCAACCAAACCAGGTCGAGCACGCCAAGCATCAGCGGAACCGAGACGGCCGACGGCTTGCACAGCAAGGCCAGTAAAAACGCCACCACCGCGAGAACATAGTGCCGCGCGGCGCCGCGCGGCGTTCCTGCTATCGATCTTGCGTCCTCGGCGACACTGGCCGAGCTCGCCTGCAATCCGCGAAAACGCAAGTACTCGTAGATCGACCAGAAGCTCAAGATGCCCGCCAGCGTGCCGCGCGTCTCCGAGACCCAGGCCACCGATTCCACCTGCAACGGATGCCAGGCGAAGAGCAGGGCGCCCAGTGCCGCCGCGATATCGTCGGCCACCAACAGTCGCAGCACGGCAAACGCCAGAAGGACACAACCGGCGTGCAAGCAAACGTTCGTCACGTGGAACACGCGCGGATCGAACAGGCTCAGGCCGGTCGGTCCTTCGTAGACAGCAAACCAGGCCTCGCCCGCATAAAACGTGTACGCCAACGGCACATACACGCCGAAATAGGGCTTCGCCCACAGTCGCTTCAACCCCTGCCAACCAGGCGGGTTCAGATGCTGATTGAACGTGAGATGGCGATCGTCGTCGTAGGCCACAAACTTCGCGTTGTAGACCCGGACGTACACGAGGAGCGTTGCCAGTACCAATAGCACCGGTAGCAGCCAGAACTTTAGCCGTACGCGCCGGTCCGCGGCCGCGGATTCGCCAACGGGACGCGACATGCCCCCCAGCGCGTCTTCCGTCCCGTCGGTGTTTGCGGATGGTGCTGATTCGTTCACGGTAGATTTCATCAAGAGGGCTAGGGCGTTTTCGTGGCTAAGACGCCGCTCGCAGTAGGCGTCATGGTCCCGCGGGCTGATCGGCAGGCGATTGCGATTCGACCGCGCGAATGAAATCGGCGGCACGCTGATTATCGGGCTGCCGGCGGAGCACCTCGCGCAACTGCTCGAGCGCCTCGGTCCGCCGCCCCGCCTGGGCCAGCGATTCGCCCAGCATCTGACGCGCCGCGACATTCTCCGGCTGTGCCTGCACAACGATGCTCCAATGGACGCTCGCCTCGGCTGGCTGACCGAGATTCGAATGAGCGATTCCCAGATAGGTATGAGCTTCAAGATCTTGCGGACGAACTTGCACGACCTCTTGCAGCAAGGAGACGATTCGTTCGTAGTCGTTCTGCTCGAGCAGCACTCGGGCGAGATCCAATTTCGGCTGTGGCTCCGCGCTGTGCTGTTCGACGGCGCGCTCGAGCGCGCCGATCGCGTCGGCCGGGCGTCCTTGCCGCGTGTAGACCGCGGCGAGATTCATCCAGACGCGTGCCTCGTTGGGGTTGATCGCGACGACCCGGTCGAGCAGCATCTCGGCGGCGGTTAAGTCTCCCGCCTCGGCTCGCTGCAAGGCCTCGTTCGTCAAACAGAGGGTGCTGTTCGGATGGACCGCCAGCCCGTGGGCGAGCAGCGTTTGTGTATCGTGCCAGAAGCCCGTCTGACGGACGGTCACCAGTGCCAGCCCGACCAGCACGAGACTCAACTCGCCGCGCCACGGTCGCACGCTCGGCCACGTCATCATCCAGGCCACGGCGAGCGCCGGTCCCAACATGGCGAGGAAGGCGAACCGCTCGGCGACGGTCGAAAGATCTTGAAACGCGAACGACACCAACCCCAGCGATGGCAGCAGACCCGCCACGAAGATGCCGCAGACCGTCAGCCACCAACGTCGGCCCGGCAGCCAGGCGAGTAGCGTCACCAGGCCCACCGGCACGAGCCAGATTACGTAGGTCGACCACTGCGCTAACACGGTCTGCGGGCTGCGGCCATGATCGAAGGCGAGCCCGACCGGCATCAGCAGCTTGCCGAGATAAAACGTCAATGCATCCAGCGCTACGAAAGGGCGCTGCCACCAGGCGGGCTCGAAGACAAAACGCGAGACGCTGTCATCCTGCAGTTGCCGCGTCCACCATGCCAGCCCGATCGCCGGCACGCCCCACCAGGCAAGCCGGGCGAGCATCGGCCTCCACGATCTTTGGTAGAGCACGCCTTCGAAGATCATCAGGATGAGCGGCACGGCAGCGGCCGAGGGTTTCGACAGTAGCGCCAACAAATAAGCCACGAGCGCCACGATATAGAACGCCGTGCGGCCGCGCGACCCCATCCGTGGCGTTTGGTCCGCGTGGGCCCCCTTGATGGGCGGCGGTGGTCCCAGAAAACGCAGATAGGCGTAGATCGACAACAAGGCCAGCAAGCCGCATAACATGCCGCGCACTTCGGTTACCCAGGCGACCGCTTCGACTTGCAGCGGGTGCAGCGAAAAGAGCAGCGCCCCCATCGCGGCCGCCACATCATCGGCCACCAGACCTCGCAGGATCAGAAACACGAGCAGGACACACGTCGCGTGCAACGCGACATTCCCGGCATGAAAGATCGTCGGGTCCAGATGGTGGCCGTCCGTGCCGGGCAGGTGCTGCGCCACCCAGCATTCGCCAGCCAGCAGTGTGTACGACAGCGGCGCATACATCCCGAAAAAGGGCTCTCTCCACAACGTCGCCAACCCCGACCAGGAGGGCGGATTGATGAGGCCATTGAAGGTGATGTTCTCGTGATCGTCCAGGTCGAGCAATTCGGCCCGATACAACCGCGCGTAGGCCAGCAAGGTCACGAGCACGAGAAGGCCGGACAACACCACCGGGCGCCGCCACCAGGTGACGACGCTAGGCGACGACGCGCCATCGTCGGAGCACGCTTGCTCGGTGAGCGTGGTGGAGTCGGCTGTGTGCATGAGTCTCGACGAAGTTGGCACGGTGCGGCGGATACGACAGCGCGCGCTACGCCGGCTGCCTAGCGACCGCGGGGGCGGAGCGTTACCGAGCGCAGGTCGAACAGGGCTTCCTGGATGCGGCCACTCGCGCGGATGCCCAGACGCTGCTTTCCGGCCGGCAGTCGCACCTCGCCGACCTTCTCGCGGCGATAGGCGTTCCAGTCTCCCGTCCCCTCGACGCGACCCGTCAGCCGGGCGCCGGAGACCTCCATGACATAATAGTTGCCCGCGCAAGAATCGTCGCACGACCAGTCAAAGAGCACGTCGTACAGCCCCTCGCGCGGGACGTCGATCTCCCAAACGGCATGATCGTTCTCGCTGTTCCAATAGCCCAGCGCTCCGTTGACCTCCTCGATGCGCAGCGTGTCGCCGTAGATCTCGCAATTCGACGACAAACAAGAAAACTCGCGGCGCAAGGGGTCGGGGGTGACCAGCGCCGGGGAGTTGCCCTCCATCTGTTTCGGCTGCGCCGAGACTCCCTGCAGGAAGGCGATGACGTCGGCCAGATCTTGCTCGCTGAGATCGCGTTCGAGTCCCTCCGGCATGAGCGATTTGCCCGAGCTCTCGAGGGCTTCAATCTCGTTGCGCAAGACGACCTGCTCTTTGCCCTCCTGCGCCAGCAGCGTGAGGCTGGTGCCCGTTTCGTTCGTCAGGATGCCGTTGTACGTCAGGCCCGCCTGTGTCACGGCGGTGTAACTGGTGAATTTGGCTTCGACGGCGCGATTGGGATCGAGCAGCGCGACGAGCAGCGCTTCGCCCGACTTATCGGTCAGCGCGCTGAGGTCGGGGCCAATCGCATGTCCCTTTTCCTGCCAGCGATGGCAGACGGCACAGCGTTTGGCGAAGACCACGTCTCCCCGCGCCGCGTCACCCGGCAAGGACAGCACCGAGCGATGCTCTTCGACGACGCGGCGCCGATCGCTGTTCGTATCGCCCGAAAAGAGCCTGGCGGCACGGTCGCGGACCTCTGGCGATTTGTGCTCGACGAGACGTTGCCGGCGGAGCGTATCGAGCTCGCTGGGCAGGATGAGCTCCTCGTCGATCGCCGCGAGCAAAGCCAACTGCCACTCCTCGCGGCGGAAGAGCACGTCGAGGATATCGTCGCGCAGCTCGGGGCCGCATCCCTTCCAATCGGCCAGCAGCAACTCCGGCACGCGCGCGTCGCGCAGACGACCGATCGCTTCTACGGCCGCTTCGCGCAGCGCTTGCGGTTGCCGTGGCGCCAGTAGTTGGCGCAAGGCGTCGACATCCTCGGCCGCAAAGGGGGCGTTTCTTCCCAGCAGACGCAAGGCCGCCAGCCGATCGGCCGTGGCGTCGTCGGCGGCGAGTGCCACCTCGCGGGCATGGACGAAAAGCCCCGCCAACCGATCGATTTGCCCTTGCAGCTCGGCCGGCGCCTGCTCGCGGAAGTCGGCCAACGTGCGATCTTGCCGATCGAGCAAGTCGAGCAGTTCGGCCAGCGCCGCCATCTGCCAATTCGCGTAACGGTCGTCGCGGCGCGCGGTGATGGCGGGCAGCATGGCGACGACGGCATCCTCGTCGCCGGCGGCCGTCGCCGTGGCCAACAGCTTGCCGAAGATTTCGGCCGGCGGCTCTGCGCTGGACAGCTCCTCGATCAGGCCGCGCACGACCGCGGCAAGCTGCGGCGCCACGGAACTGAGGACGGCGGCCTGCACGATCTCGTCGTCGGCATGGCGCACCGCCAGACGCGCCAGGGGCCGACCGGCGCGAGGATCGTTCCAAGCCCCCAGGGTGTAGGCAAGCTGCAGTGCCACCTGAGGATCGTTGTCCTCAACCAGCGTCGCCACCGCGACGCCAAGATCCGCCTCATACTCGAGCAGCGATTCCGACACGCGGATCGCATGCCGCCGCACGCCTGGATGCGGATCGGCCAGTGCTCGGCGAACCGTCTCGCCATCGAGCACGCCCAACCCTTCTAGCGTGCAGAGTGCGTGAAGCCGTGCCGTCGGGCGTTTTCCCTCGCGCACCAGGCGTTTCAACGGTTCCGCGGCGCTGGCCGTGTCTTTTCGTTCGAGCAACATTTGCTGCGCGCTGTCGCGGACCCAGCCGTTCGGGCTTTCGAGCATCGCCACCAAACCGGCGGTGTCCGCTGCTCCCAAGTGGGGCATGTCGCGCGGCTGCTTGCCCACGGGATAGATGCGATAGATGCGGCCACTCGTGGCCCCCGCGCGAACATCGAGGTTCGCCAGCATCGACGAAGGAATCCACTCGGGATGCTCGATGACCGCGCGATACATGTCGACGACCCACAGTGCTCCGTCGGGTCCGGTACGCACCATGACAGGACGAAACCAGTTGTCGGTCGAGGCCAGGAACTCCGAACGGCGTTCGTCATCCGGCCGGCGGCTGCTGAACGAGAGTCCCTCGGGACGCACGATCTCGCGATGCACGAGATTGTGGACCGGCTCGCAGACGAAGGAATTCCCCTCGAAGCCGGGCCCCAGCAGTTCATCGCGATAAATCGCGGGCCCGCAGGCCGACGTGAAACGATTGGCGGTGTGCAGATCGTTGAAGCGCTCGAGCGTGCGACTGCGCGGAAAGACCGGCGCCGAGCCGGGATTCTCCGACACATCGCGCCGACCCGACGGCGGCGCCACGTGCGGATTGCGGCGCAGGTAATGATCCGCCAACCGATAGTGCCACAGCGGGTTGATGTTGTTATTGCCGAACCAGTTGCCCCAATCGTCGCGGATGCGAATGAACTGCGTGAAGCCCGCCTGGGGATCGATCGAGCCGTCGTCGGGGCGGATGCGGAAGTCGCGTCCATTGATATCGACCGCGACCTGGTTCTGGGGAGAAGTGACGGCGCCGCCGCTGTCGCCGTTGGCGCAGTAGAGCCAGTTGTCGAGCCCCCACTGCAAGCCGTTCACGACATGCTGCGGGTTGCCTTCGCCAAAGCCGGTAAAGAGGGGCTGGCGGATGTCGGCCTTGCCGTCGCCGTCGGTGTCTTCGGCGTAGAGGATGTCGGGGGCACTGGTGACGAGCAGCCCGCGTCCCCACCACTTCACGCTGTTGGGATACTGCAGGTCGTCGAGAAACACGGTCGAACGGTCGAAACGTCCGTCGCCATCGGTGTCTTCCAGCACGCGCACGCAGCCGGTATGACGCGTGCCGTGACGCGGATAGTCGTTCATCTCGGCCACCAGCAGCCGCCCCTGCGGATCCCAATCGATGGCCACGGGATCGGTCACCAGGGGCTCCGCAGCCACCAGCTCGACGACGAAACCATCGCGCACCCGCAGCGCCGTGAGTGACTGTGCGGGGGAATGCTCGCGCGGCTTCGAACCCGCGAGCAAGTCGTGGTACGAGCGCCGATCGACCAGATCCTTCAGCCTGGCCGTGTCTTCGTTTTGGACCCACAGATGCCGCGAGTGAAACCACGCTCCATTGTTGGTCGTGCCGCGAACAATAGGGGGCACGGCCTGATCGTCGGGTCGTGTGCCACGCTGGAGAGGCGCGCCCCAGCCTTGGTCGGCCGATTCAAACAGATGAACCGCGTACTCCGTTTCGTTCGAATAGACGAGATCCAATTGGCCGTTGTCGTCGAGATCGACCAGTCGCAGGCCGCGGTCGTGCCCCTGCCGATCGACCAGCGCGATTCCGTCCGGCAGTCGATAGCGCGCCGGCTGCCACGCATGCTGCTCATCGTTCCACGTAAAGACGGCGTTCTGCATGCCGTTCGAGACGAACAGTTCGCAAGAGCCGTCGGCATCGACGTCGCGCAGACGCACGCCACGGTCCAGGTCTCCGGACATCGTCAGGATCGGCTCGCCGGCGAGCTCCAGGCCTTGCAGCAAGGCGGGATCTTCCCGCCATTGGCCATTATGAAAGCGCCAGGCGCCGCTGAGCTTCTCGTTGCGCACGAGCAGCACGACCTCGCCTGCTGGGCCGACGATGCCGAACCGCGCCCCGGCCGCATGACGTCTCCCCTCGGCATCGACCGTGACTAACGGCGTGGGGAAATCGAGATCCCGCCAGTTGCCCGTTTCGTGAGACCAGAGCCGCGTGCGTCGCAAGGTATCGTTCCCGATGACGACATCGAGATAGCCATCGTCGTTGAGATCAATGAGCCGCACACCGTTATCGCCCCCGTCGGCCGCTCGCAACGGTTGGCCGGCCAAGGCGTGGGTGGTCAGCCGGTCGAGCGCCTCGCGGAAGTTGAGAAACTTGACCTTGTGGCCATGCTTCTGCACGGCATGCTCGATCAACTCGACGATCTGATCGTGGCGAATCCAGCCATGCGGGTGAAATACGAGGTTGTAAACGCCACGCTTCACGACCACCGCATCGAGTGCCGCCGACAGGTCGCGGACCGTGCGCGGATTGTTCGGCTGTTGCACGTGCTGCGCCGACCAGTCGCTCGGCACGACGCAGGGAAACTCCCAGCATCGCCCGGCGATCGGATAAGGAAACGGATAGTCCTCGATCGTGTTGACGAACGACTCGAACGGAACGTACCGCCGGAATCGCTCGGCGCCGTCCGGTTCGATGACCAGCTCGCGCGGCAGCTCGGGATCGTTCGAAGTCAGGATGTTGAAGACCGACGAATCCACCGACAGGAAAAGGCCCCCCGGCGTCTGCTGCTTGAAGATTTCTTCGTAAAAGCGCGGACTGACCGTGTTCAGCGAATCACAACAGGGCATCCGAAACGCCACCGGCCGATTGCCCGGCACCCGGGCCAGCAGGTCGACGCACTTCTCGTAGGTCGCGCGGGCCTTCTCGAGCGAGCCCTCGGCCAGCAGCGGACAGGGATGGTCGAACGTGTGCGTGTCGAGTCCTACACCCTCGGCCAACCACTTTTGCAGATGCTGATCGGCCGGATCGATCTGGTTCGTCATGATGCTGACGGGAGCGCGGCCGTCGATCTGCTTCAAGCGCTCCAGGATGGGGCGCAGATAGTGTTCCCACTTTTCGTGGCCGCGCATGTCGTCGATGGCCAGGACCGCAACCGCCTCGACTCCCGGCTCGCCGATCCATTGGGGCGTCACTAGCCGGGCAAAGTCACGACCGGGATAGTAGGGATCAACCCCTTCGAGGTAGGCGAGTCGCTCGCCGGCACCAGGCTCGCTGGCCACTGCGTACCCTGCTGGCATCCACAGCAGAAGAGCCAGCAGGACGAAACGAACCATGGCAACCAACTCCCAACTCAATGATGCAACTTGCAGGCCACGGTCGAGCAAGCGGTTTTCGCTCGAAAGCCTCGATACGCTACCGACTTGCCGTCGGCAGAGGTTCCATTGTAGGTGCCAAGATCAACCGTTGGGAGACTTTACGGCCACTGGCCGTGGCTCTCCCCCCGGAGGCGGGCGCGGCGCTGAGACACGGTTTCAGATACATGGCGTTGGGAGCATGCGAGAGACCCGCGATCGCGGCCATTGTCCCCCTCAACCCTGGAGCGGCGCACCTGGGTTTCCATCCAGTACGAAATCCACCGTGTCCCCAAACGGCGACCATTTGACAATATCTGGGTTTGATGAGAGTCGATTGGCCGACGGAGGCAAGGGCTCGGACGGCGCCGTGCGATCGGGCCCAGCCCTGGGCTCCAGGGCACGACATGTGGCAGGATGAATAGGCATCTGACGGGGCCTATGTTATTCTTGCCCCGTGCCGTCGGTCTGCCAAAGGAGAGATTCGACCAGCCCGTCAAACTGCTCGCGTTCCGCGAGCCTGCTCGAGGCCGAGCGACGCGTACGAGCACGAGGGGCGTTGGAAGTACGAAGGGATACGCCCACCCATCCGGCGGTTTTCGCAGATGAATGAACGCCGCATGATGCTCTGCGGCGGCCGCACCCGCGCGATTGGCGCGAGGGAGCGGCGATCGAGTTCCGTGGTTCAGTCGAATCGGCTGCTGCCTTGCTACATGCCACCTGTTTCGCCCCAGTCCCAATTGGTCACTAACCGCGAATCGCTCGAGCGCGAATTGTCGGAACTCCGAGCGCGCGTCGCCGCGCTCGAGACCCTACTTTCGGAATTTCCAGGTCCGAGCATCTCGCCGCCGCCGATCGTCGCGCACCAGATTAGCGAACGTCGACAACGGCGGTACAACACGGTTCTCGTCGAGCTCGCCACGAGCCCCCGGCTCTCCGGTCCGCTCGACGACGTGCTGAGGTTTCTGGGTGAGGTGGCGGCCCGCACGCTCGAAGTCGCGCGTGTCAACATCTGGCTCTACAATGCCGACCGCACGAAGATTCACTGCATCGAGCATTTCGATGCGGAGCTCGGCCAGCACACCAGCGGCGCCGAGCTGGCCGCCGAGATGTTTCCCAATTATTTCCGCGCCATCGAGCTGGAACGCACGATCGCCGCGGACGACGCCGTCACCGACGCCCGCACAAACGAGTTGGCCGCACCCTACCTGGTGCCCGAGGGGATCGCGTCGCTCATCGATGCGCCGGTCCGCAGCGGCGGGCGCATGATCGGCATCATGTGCTCCGAGCACCTTGGTCCGGCCCGGCACTGGTCGAACGAAGAACAGCAATTCGCCGGCACGCTGGCCGACTTCGTGTCGCTGGCCCTGGCCGCCTCGGAACGCCAGCAGGCCGAAGAGGCGGTGCGCGATCGTGAAGAGCGCCTGCGCCACGTGCTCGAAAATATGCCGGTGATGCTGCAGGCCTTCGACGAGCAGGGGCACACGATCTTCTGGAACCGCGAGTGCGAGAAGGTCACCGGCTATTCGGCCGAGGAGATCATCGGCAACCCGCACGCCGACGAATGGCTCTACCCCGACGCCGAATACCGGCAGTGCATGTTTGCCGAGTGGCGTGCGAAGGGAGACTTCCGCGATTGGGAATGGACGATCACCTGCCGCGACGGCAGCAGGCGGTCGATTCTGCGCTCGAACATTTCGCACAGCGTGCCGGTGCCGGGCTGGGCGACGTGGGGTATCGACGTCGACATCAGCAGTCGCAAGCAGGCCGAAGACTCGCTGCGGCGCGCTCACGATGAGCTCGAGGAGCGGGTCATCGAGCGCACCGCCGCCCTGTCGGCCGCCAACACGCAATTGCAGCAGGAAGTGGCCGAGCGCGCACGCGTGGCCGAAGAGCTGCGCCGGCAGATGTACATTTCGCGTTCGGTGCTCGACAGCATCAGCGACGGCGTGGTCGTGGTCGACGGCGAGGGGGAGTTCATCGCCTTCAACCCGGCGGCCGAACGCATTCTGCATCGCGAGTGGGCGCAGTTGCCTCCGACGAACTGGTCGGAGTATTACGCGCTGTACCTGCCCGATCGCGTCACGCCCTACCCGGCCGACGAACTGCCCCTGATGCGCGCGGTGCGCGGCGAGGTGGTCGACAACGCCGAGATCTTCGTGCGACCGCAGGATCACCCCGACGGGCTCTGGATCGCGGTCAGCGCGCGGCGTCTGACGGAGTTTCCCGGCGCCGTGGCCATCTTTCACGACATCACCGAGCGCAAGCGGGCGATCGAGGCGAACGAGGCCGAACGGGTCCGCATGCGCCAGATGCTGCTCGCGCACGAACGTTACACTCGGCTCATCGCCTACGAGATCCACGATGGACTCGTGCAGGACGTGACGGGGGCCTTGATGCACCTCGAGGCCATTCGCCAGAAACAGCCTCCCACGGCGGGGGCGGTGGCCGACGAGTTCGATCTCTGCCTGCGGCTGCTGCGCGACTCGATCGACGAGGCCCGGCGCCTGATCAGCGGCCTTCGCCCGCCGATCATCGACGAGCAGGGGCTCGTCGCGGCGCTGCAATACCTGGTGAGCGAGGCCATGTCCCGCTCGAACATCGACATTGCCTTCGATTGCAACACGGAATTCGACAAGCTCGAAACGCTGCTCGAGACCACCTTGTTCCGTGTCGCGCAAGAGGCACTCACGAACGTGCGGCGCCACAGCCACGCGCGGCGGGCGCTGGTGCGTCTCGTCAAAGCCGGCGATCGCGTACAGCTCGAGGTCCGCGATTGGGGCGTCGGCTTCGATCCCGCACGCATCAGCGATCATCGTTTTGGCATCTACGGAATTAAGGAGAGGGCGCGGATCTTACGGGGCGAGGCGCGCATCGAAAGCGCGCCGGGCGAGGGTACGCGAGTTTTTGTCGATCTGCCGATCGCGCACGCTGCCCATCTAACGCAACCCCGGAGCCTTGCATGAGCATTAAGTTGTTGATCGCGGACGATCACGAGGTCGTCCGCACCGGAATTGTCAGCCTTGTCCGTGGCACGGAGATCGAAGTCGTGGGCCAGGCCGCCAGCGGCCATGAAGCCGTGGCCCTGGTCGCGCAGACGCAACCCGACGTCGTCATGCTCGACGTGCGCATGTCCGACGGCGACGGTCTGGCGGCGCTCGCGCGGCTGAAGCAAGACCGCCCCGAGCTGCCCGTTCTGATCCTCTCGACCTACGACAACCCGACCTACGTCGCCCGGGCCGTGGCCCTGGGCGCGAGTGGCTATATTCTCAAGGGGGCCAACCGCGAGGAACTGCTCGCCGCGATCCGCACGGCGGCCGTGGGCGAATCGGTCTGGTCGCGCGAGGATCTGCGCCGTGTCACCGGGGCCCTCGCGGCGCCGCGACTCGGCGACGATATGGAAGTCCCCCTCACCAAACGCGAGTCGGAAGTGCTGCGGCAGATGGCGCTCGGACTGACGAACAAGGAGATTGCACAGACGCTGGGGATCAGCTACGAAACGGTCAAGGAGCACGTGCAGCACATTCTGCGCAAGATCGGCGTCTCCGATCGCACGCAGGCTGCCGTCTGGGCGGTGCGGCGCGGTCTTGTCTGAGGCGCCGCACGCGGGCTCCG
Source organism: Pirellulales bacterium (assembly GCA_019636335.1). NCBI lineage: Bacteria > Pseudomonadati > Planctomycetota > Planctomycetia > Pirellulales > Pirellulales bacterium. The sequence continues at coordinate 126,497 of JAHBXR010000017.1, read as the reverse complement.
CGCCCCCATAAAGGAGCCATCGTGCCGCGACCGACCGATCTCCGCCTGCTGGCCGCCACCTGCCAGACCGAACGCTTTGCCTACCGCACGCCGATGAAATTCGGCGGCCGCGTCGTCACCGACGCGGTGCTGGCCCACGTTCGCGTCGAAGTCGAAACCAGGGATGGGACGCGCCGCGCCACCGGGTTCGGCTCGATGCCCATGGGCAACGTCTGGGCCTGGCCGAGCGCGCAGGTTGCCGGCGACGCGACGCTCGCCGCCATGATCGAGCTGGCCGAGCAGCACACGCAGGCCGCGGCGCAGTATCGCGACGTGGGGCACCCGCTCGAAATCACCCACGAGCTGGCCGAATCGCTGGCCGATCGGGCACAGGACATCGCGCGCCGTGCGAACCTCGCAGAACCGATGCCGCGGCTGGCGCAGCTCGTCGCGGCTAGTCCGCTCGAAGCGGCCCTCCACGACGCCTACGGCAAGGCGCTGGGAGAGAACGCCTACAACCTGCTCTCGGCCGACTATGTCAGCCGCGACCTGTCAGCCTGGCTCACGCCGGACTTTGCGGGCGAATATCTCGATCGCTATACGCTCCGCACGCCGAAGTCGCGAATGCCGCTGTACCATCTCGTGGGGGCGCTCGATCCCTTGACCGACGCCGACGTTTCGCAGCGTCTGGCCGATGGGCTGCCCGAGACCCTACCCGAGTGGATAGCGGCCGATGGCCTCACGCACCTCAAGATCAAGCTGAATGGCGATGACCTCGCCTGGGACGTGGCGCGCGTGGCGGCGGTCGAACAGATTGCTGCGCCGGCACAACAAGCGCGCGGCTGTCGCCAGTGGAACTACTCGCTCGATTTCAACGAGCGCTGCGCCAACGTCGAGTACGTCCTCGATTTTCTCGGGCGTCTGGCCGAAGTCTCGCCTGCCGCGCTGGCCCGCGTGCAATACATTGAACAGCCGACGCATCGCGACCTGCGAGCGAATCCCGAGAATCGCATGCACCGCGCCGCGCAGATTAAGCCGGTAGTGATCGACGAGTCGCTCGTCGATCTTGAAAGCCTGCTCCTCGCGCGGGAACTGGGCTACAGCGGCGTGGCCCTCAAGGCCTGCAAGGGGCACACCGAGGCCCTGCTGATGGGCGCCGCGGCACAGAAGTTCGGTATGTTCCTCTGCGTGCAGGATCTGACCTGCCCCGGGGCGTCGTTTTTGCACTCGGCAAGTCTTGCCGCGCGGATTCCCACGGTCGCCGCCATCGAGGGGAACGGTCGCCAGTATTGCCCGGCGGGCAATCGCGGCTGGGAAGAGCGCTTCCCCTCAATGTTCCACATCACCGAGGGAACGGTGGGCACGGCGGCGCTCGTCGGCCCGGGGTTGGGCTACTAACGACGCTTCGTCGAGGTGACGTAAACACTGTCGGCGACATATTTGAGGGGGGGCACGACGCGCGACACCGCGCGGAGCGCATCCGACGCATAGACGATCGGCCGATAGTGCCAGGGTAACAGGTGCGCCTCGGCCGCCTGGGGGTTGAGGCTCAAGAAGCCGTCGATCGAGACCTCGCTCGGGCCGACCCAAGCGCCGAACTGCTCCTGCAACTCGGCCACCGTCCACCACCGCGCGAGAAAGGCCGTGGGATCGTCGGGCCGGTGGCGATAGCGCCAGCGATTGAACAACTGCAGCGGTCCCCAGGCATTCGCCATCTGGATCTTGCTGTAGCCACCAGGCGTGAGGATCCGCCTGACCCCCTGCATCGTCTCGCCCACATTCTCCTTGGCCATGCTTTGCAGCACGCTGTACGAGAAGACGACATCGAACGAATCGTCGGCAAAGGGAAGATAGCGCGAGTCGGCCACGAGAAAGCGGGCCTTCACGCCCAACTGTCGCGTCACGCGCTGCGCCGCTTGGATGCCTTGAATCGATGGGTCGATTCCGACGACGTCGTATCCGCGCCGCGCGGCCGCCACGCACCAGCGGCCCCAGTTGCACCCCAGTTCGAGAAACTTGCGCCCCTCGCCGGCGGACAGAGGAATCTCGGGAATCGGATAGCCGTGGAGATTGCCCACCCGCTTCGCCCACAAGCGGCCGCCGCTGGCGTGAATGACGCGCTTGACGAACGGATCGACCCGCGCGGGATCGGTCGAGGTCTCGAACTCGCGCAGTTCGTCCTCGTATCCAAACGCCCAGGGGGAGCGGGGCATCTCGGGAATCAATTCGAGCGGCCGGCCGTTGTCGATCTTGTACTCGTGTCCCTCGTGGCAGATCAGCCGATCGGGATGCTTTTCGAGCCGCACCTGGTGGATCGGACAGTGAACGTTGTCGGCCGCATAAAGCGAATAGGTGAAGACCCAATGCGTGCGCTGGACCTCGGGCACGAGCATCACCGGCACTCCGTCGCAAATGCCATACTCGCGACCGCGTTCCGAAACGAGCCGCCCCCCTTCGTAGCGCAGCGGCGCCCGATCGACCGGGCAGACCAGGTGCTCGAGATACCAGGGATCGAGCGGTGGAACAGTGACGGGAGGCATCGGAGCAAACAGTACCGTAAGACAAACGTGGACTGCGAAGTACGGGAACGTGCCATTCTACTTCCGAACGGCCACAACTCACCCCACTCGAATCGCCCCCGCCCGCCGCGAGATTTGCCCCCCGCTCGCGTGACCGTTACACTCGACACGGCTGGACTATCTGGCCGGACGCTGTCCCTTCCGTGACGCCGAAACAGCGAACCTTGCGATGCCCCGACGTGACGACCGTCTGGCTGGTCCGACCAACGCACCGCGTTTGACGCGCCGTCGCATGCTGGAAGTGGGGGGACTGGGCCTGGCTGGCATTACGTTGCCGCGTCTGTTGGCGGCGCAGGCCAAGGCGGCCGAGTCCGGCCTCGCGCCGCGCGCGGACTCGTGCATCATCATCTTCTTGAACGGTGGGCCCAGCCATCTCGATATGTGGGACATGAAGCCCCATGCGCCAGACGGTATTCGGGGCGAATTCAACCCGATCAGCACGTCGCTGGCCGGCGTGCAATTGTCCGAACATCTGCCCCGTCTGGCCACCGAGATCCACCGGGCGACCATCGTCCGTTCGATGCATCACAGTGTGAACAACGCGCACGCCGCGGCGGTCTATACGTCCCTCACCGGACACGATCGGGGCGAGATCGGCGGGGGCACTCTCCCTACCGATCATCCTTCGCCCGGCTCGGTGTTGGCCCTGCGCCGCCCCCCCGAGCGCACCATCGTGCCGCACGTGACGCTGCCCTACATCACGAAAGAAGGGGCCGGGGGGCCGCCGCAACCGGGCTTCTTCGGCGGCATCCTGGGGCGCGCCTACGATCCCCTCTTCGTGCTGCGCGATCCGAACGCCGCCGACTTCGGTGTGCCCGAACTCACCCTCTCGGCCGATGTCTCGCTCGAGCGGCTCGCCGCGCGCCGTGCGCTGTTCGATGGCTTGGATCGCGAACGCGAGGCCATGCCCCTGCGCGAGACCCTCGATGCCATGGATCGCATGCAGCATCGGGCCCTCGACCTGCTCACCTCCCCCGACACACAGCGCGCGTTCCGCCTCTCGGAAGAGACCGACGCGGTGCGCGACTCGTACGGTCGCAATATCTATGGTCAAAGCGTGCTGCTGGCACGGCGACTGATCGAGGCAGGCACCCGGCTCGTCAACATCTCTTGGGCGCCCGATGCCAACGCCACCTGGGACACGCACGGCAGCAACTTTCAATCGCTCAAGAGCACGCTGCTGCCGCAGTTCGATGCCGCCTGCACGAGCCTGATCGGCGATCTCGCCGCGCGCGGGCTGCTCGATCGCACGATCGTGGCGGTGCTGGGAGATTTTGGCCGTTCGCCGAAGATCAACGCCAACAACGGTGGCCGCGATCACTGGAACTGGTGCTATTCTCTGATGCTCGCCGGGGGCGGCTTCCGCGGGGGGTACGTCCATGGCGCCAGCGATCGCATCGGGGCCTTTCCGGCCCGCGATCCTCTCGTGCCCGGCGATATCATCTCGACGATCTACCACCAATTGGGCATTTCACCGGCGAGCGAAATCCACGACTCGCTCGGTCGCCCGTTCCGCCTGGTCCCCGCCGGAAATGTGGTGCCAGAACTGCTGGCATGACGCTAGCAACCGCAGAGGCGCCCGCAAACTCTGCCCGAAGCGCCTCTCTTCATGCGATCCGCCGCCGCGCGGGGGAACATCACCCCGGGGAAGCCGCACGAGTTGGCGGCGCCTGCCGATAAGAACGATAGGACCGATTGCACCCACCGCGCGTGTGGTGCGATTGCCGGTGACGCTGCCGATGTGCCCCTTTGGTCGCCGGACGCAGACCCTATCACCAGGCCGCGCCCCCGCAGCGCAGCCCCCCGAGAAGCATCCATGGCGTGGATCCGAGTGCCGAACGCAAGCCGCAGGGCCCTGTTCGCCCGCGCGCGCCTGCTGCCGGGCGTACTGCTCGCCTTGGCGCTCGTGGCGCTCTACGCCTTGCCCAGCGCGGCGCAGCTCGCGCGGCTGCCGCACGCCGATCCCTCGGCGATCATGCGCCCGGCGGAATCGGCCGAGTGGTACGATGCCGCGCCATCGCCCGATTCGGTCTACGCGGCCGAGCCTGTCGAACCGCACGTGCCGTCGGTACAGATCGACGACAGCGGCGTCAACGGAAGCTGGTTCGGTCCCGAACTCGCACCGCAATCGTCGCTTGGCCCGGGCTCGAACGGGCCACAAGCCACCGCGTCGAGCTACGGGCCGGTCATGAGCCAGACCACCTACGGTTCGGCCGAGGTACACGACTACGAGCCGCGCTTCGAGCGAGGCTATCGCGGCGACGACGATCCTTGGGGCTGGGTCGTGCTGCCGCAGGCCTTGCTTTATCGCTCCTACCTGGCTGGCACGCGCGAGCCCCGCATGGGCACCTTCTTCAGCCATACGAGCGGACAAGATGCCTTGTGGGATTCGACGCTCGGGGCGCGCGTCGGCATTCTGCGCTACGGCAACCGCAACGAGACCGACCCCGAGGGCTACCAGCTCGACGCCGAAGGCGCCGCCATCCTGCGAATGGACCCCGACCACGAGATGGACATGGTCGGCACCGACTACCGCGCCGGCTGCGTCCTGACGCATCTCGAAGATGGCTTCCAGTGGAAGACGGGCTACTACCATCTCAGCGCCCACCTGGGAGACGAGACGATCATCCGCTATCCCAACATTCGCCGCATCAATTACGTTCGCGATGCGTGGATGCTGGGCATCGGCTATTACTGGACTCCCAAGTTACGCCTATACATCGAGGCCGATTGGGCCTTCAACACCGATGGGGGCGCCAAGCCGTGGGAATTTCAGACCGGGTTCGACTGGGCCCCCGCCACGCCCACCGGATTTCGCGGCGAGCCCTTCCTCGCCCTGAATGCTCATGTCCGCGAAGAGAACAACTTCAGCGGCAACCTCGTCGTGCAGACGGGCTGGGCCTGGCGCAGTGCCGGCCCGGGGCGCATCTTCCGCATCGGCTTCGAGTATTACAACGGCAAGAGTCGCCAATACGAGTTCTTCGACCAGTTCGAACAGCAAATCGGCGGCGGCTTCTGGTACGACTTTTAATATTCCCCAGGCCGTGACAAGGGGGCCGTGCGCTCACCCAGCCTTGCCGGGAGAGCTTTGCTTTGGGGACAATACTCTTCACTCTTCCGACGATCTGTGGGCCGGCCCCCGCGCATCACAACCCGAAGCGTAAGCGAGGGAATTCCTGCAAAGAACGTCGAGCAAAGTGTTCCCTCGCTCACGCTTCGGGTTGTGATGCGATGGCTCGTGTGATTCTTCTGCCCGCCGCGCGCTAGATCTTCATCTGCTTGGCGATGATCTCGAGCATCACCTCGGTGGCGCCGCCGCCGATGCGGTCGAGCCGAATATCTCGATAGGCGCGCTCGATCAGATACTCGTTGAAGTAGCCGTAGCCCCCGTGTAGCTGCAAGCAGTCGTCGATGATGCGGAAGGCCGCTTCCGAGGCGAACGCCTTGGCCATCGAGACCTCTTTCAGGCTCGGCATGCCTCGCACGACACGCCACGCCGTCGTATAGAGCAGCGAGCGTGCCGCTTCGAGATCCATGTAGCTGCGGGCCAGACGCTGCTTGGTCACCTGCATGTCCGAAAGGTGTCCGAAGCCGAAGGGGCGCTGCTGCGCGTAGGCCACGGTATTCCCCAGCGCGGCCTCGGCGGCGCCCACGGCCCCGGCCGCGATGACGAGCCGCTCGTTCTCGAAGCAGCTCATGATCTGGTAGAAGCCACGGTTCAACTCGCCGAGCAGGGCATCGGCCGGAATGCGGCACTCATCGAAGGTGAGCAGTCCCGTGTCCGAGGCGCGCCGGCCGAGCTTGCCTTTCAATTCCTCGACGACGAATCCCGGCGCCGAACGTTCCACCAGGAACATGCTGATACCGCGGTGGCCGGCGGCGGGATCGGTCTTGGCCGAAATGCAGTACAGGTCGGCGTGAATGGCGTTGGTGATAAAGATCTTCGACCCGCGCAGCACCCAGTGCTCCCCTTCGAGCGTGGCGGTTGTTTGCATGCCCGCCACATTCGACCCGGCGCCGGGTTCGGTAATGCCCAGAGCCGCCACCTTGCGCCCCGCGCACAGGTCGGGCAGATAACGCGACTTCTGCGCCTCCGTACCAAAACGCACCATATGCGGCATGGCGATTTCGCTGTGCGCGCCGAAGCCCATCGGCGGACCGCTCGTGTGGGCGTGAGAAAGTTCCTCGGCCAGGACGATCGCCATGCGGACATCGGCGCCGAGCCCGCCATACTGCTCGGGCACGCAATGCCCAAAAAAGCCCAGCTCTCCGCCGCGCAAGAAGAGCGATTTCGGAAATCGGCACGCGGCCTCCCATTCGTCGGCGTGCGGATTGATTTCGCGCGCCACGAACTGGCGAATCGTGCGGCGAAACTGCTCGTGTTCCGGACCGAAGAGAAAATGCTGACTGGCGGGGGCGTCGGAAGAGGCAGGCGGACGTTCGGCAACGGACATGCTGGTGTTCTCCAAGTGTTGGGCGCGGTCAATTACACTCGGCTCCGTGTGTCCCGTCAAATTCTCGGCATTTTTGGAACCCGATCGCGGTCCAGGACTCGACAGACTGCCGAGAAATTTGGTCCCGCGCGACTTACCCGCCAACCGTGACTCGACGTACAATGCAGGGCGCAGCGGACCCACTTACACGTTCTCTCTTGCGGAGCCACGATCATGGCCGTCAAGCCGATTCCTGACGGATATCACACCGTCACGCCCTATTTGATCGTGTCGGGGGTGCCGAAGCTGTTGGCGTTCATGAAGCAGGCCTTCGACGCCCAAGAGATGAGCCTGACGCGCCATCCCGACGGCTCGGTGATGCACGCGGATATGAAGGTCGGCGATTCACGGATCATGATCGGCGAGGCCCGCGACGAGTGGCCCCCGTTGCCCGCCATGATTTATCTTTACGTGCCCGATACCGACGCCACCTATCAGAAGGCGATTGCCGCTGGCGCCGAGACGGTCATGGAGCCGGCCGATCAGTTCTACGGCGATCGCAACGCCGGGGTGAAGGATCCGACCGGCATCTTGTGGTGGATCGGCACGCACCAGGAAGACGTCTCGGAAGAAGAGATGTCGCGTCGCATCAAGGCGATGTCTCAACAGCAGAACAAGTAAGGTACGAACGACTGAGGGGGGCAAAAAGTCCGATTACCGGAGAAGGAACGTTGATTTCTCGTCTGCGTGAAGTTCTAACGCTCGCGGCGCTCGCCGTGCTGACGTCGATTTCGGTGGCCTCGGCCGTCTATGTCGCGCGCCATGGACTGCACGAGCCGCAACTCGACGCGAACTCCGATCTGTTTACGCTCGTCTCGACGGCCAGTTTGCTGAGCGAGCCGGTCGAAAAGCGGATGCGCGTCGTGCGCCGGCTCGAAGCCGAATTCGCGCGTGGCGTGGCCTGGCGGAACCGGATCGAATCGCTCGATGACGAGGCCTGGGAGCAAACGCAAGCGAACTTTGCCGAGCTGACCCGGCTGTGGCTGCTCGAAAAGGCCCGGAACTACCACGAGATTCCCCAGGGCGGTCAGCGCGAAGATTTCTTCCGCGGCGAGGCGAAGATCATGATGGCCTGGGGGGCTGCCTCGCTCAACCGCCGCGATCGCACGCTGCAGCGCGCCGACCGTGGGCGCCACCGGCAACTGCTCCGGGTGCCCGACATCATGGCGACCGGCTCGCTCGGCTCGCTCGGTTGGCAATCGAACGACGAGGCCGACAGCGTCAAGACGTTTCTGGCGGATGCCTTGTCGTTCTTTACGAACGTGCTGCAAAAAGAAGGGGGATTGAACGGCATCCGTGCGCCCCTGGGAGCGCCGGGAGGCTTTTGAGCCGTCAGCTCAGTTCTCTCGCTCCTTGACGAGCGTTACTTCGTTCCCCTTGTGGTTGAAACGCACTTCGTCCATGAACGTGCGCATCAGGATCAGTCCGCGGCCACTCTCGCGTTCGAGGCTCACCGGGTCCGAGGGATCGGGAATCGTCGAAGCGGCAAACCCGGGGCCTTCGTCGCGGATCGTGTACTCGGCCCGCTCGTGCGAGATCTTCGCCGTCACGTGCAAACGGCGGTCTTTATAGGGGGCCGTCTGGCGACGCGCAGCGACGAGATCGTCCCCCTCGGGCTGTAACAGCCCGCTGCTGGCATCGCGCAGCTCCTCGGTGCTCAACTCGAGGTTGCCGTGATAGAGCGCGTTGAGCAACGCCTCTTCGAGCGCCACGCCGACGCGGATGCGTCCTGTCTCGTCGCACAGCCGCATCCGCATGACGTGCTCTTGCAAATAGTCGACCAGGGGCGGGATCAGCGCGGCATCGTTGTCGAGCACGAAGACCGTTTCGGCCTGCGCGACACATTCCATCAGCCGGTCATGCCGGCGATCGGCACGGGCCATGGCCAGCACGTTTTCGACCGTATCGAGCAGGTCGCGGGCAAGATTCGACTTGGGGACGTAGCTGGCCGCGCCTCGCTCCAGCGCCTGCACGGCGATGTCTTCGCTGCCGTGCGCCGTCATCAAGATCACCGGCAGCAGCGGAAAACGGCGCCGCACCGTTTCGGTCAACTCGAGCCCGTTCATCTCGGGCATCTGCAGATCGGTCACCACGGCATCGGGAAGCTCGGCCTCGATGCTGGCCAGTGCCTCGCGGCCGTTCGCGGCATAGCTGATCGTGAGCTGGCCATGTTTTTCGAGAATGCCGCCTGCCAAGCGGCGATCGACCGGGGCGTCGTCTACGACGAGAACCTTCGTCATCGGTGCATGCTCCCCACGTGTGGATACTGGCGAAGTCGGCAAAGCAACGTCGAGCGTTTCCATCACCGCATCTAGCCGGTGGGCCATCTTACTCGATGGCCCTGCGCGAAGAAACTTGGCCGCCCCGGAAGATTTTACTCTTCGCGGCTCGCCTGCCGCCGGCGATTCGCTGACGATCTGTCCGGATCTCAGGTCTCCGCGCTTTGGGTTTCTTCTTCACTCTGCGAGTTTACGAACTCGGCCAGGATCGGCTGCAATCGTTCGACTTCGGATCGCAGACGCTGCCAGGCGCGATCGGCGCCCGCCAACTCGGCGGCGCGACCCATGTTTTCCAGCTCGAGCGCTCGCTCGAAGGTACTCTTCAGACCGAAGTACCCCACCGAGTTCTTGATCGTGTGGGCGACCCGCCGCACGCTGGACGCATCGGCCCCGTCAATGGCCTCGCGCAGCTCGCCGATCAAGCGCGGCGCATCGTCGAGAAACAGGCCCACGATCTCGCGCAGCAGTTCGGCATCGCCATTGACGCAGGCCAGAGCTGTCTGCGGATCGAAGACCAGCTCGCTCTCCCGTTCGTCGATGGTCTCTTCGACGACGGGCTCTTCCGCTCGGCGGTTCGCCCCGGGTGGCCGCGATTCACCAGCCATGACCGGAGCCGCAAGTTCCTGACAACCGGCCGCTCGATACCTTTCTGCGCGCTCGACGGCGGCAAACAGCTCCCGCGCGCGGATCGGCTTGGCAACATAGTCATCCATGCCGGCGGCGAGGCAATCTTCGCGATCCCCTTTCATCGCGTGAGCCGTCATGGCGATGATCGGCAGATGCTGGCCCGTGCCTTGCTCTTGGGCGCGAATGGCGGCCGTCGCCTCGAGCCCTCCCATCACCGGCATCTGCACATCCATCAGCACCAGGTCGAACTGCTCCTGGCCTAGACGTTCGAGCGCTTCGCGTCCGTCGCTCGCGCACACGACGTGATGCCCTCGGGCGCCGAGCATGCTGACCGCCACCTTCTGATTGATGGCGTTGTCTTCGGCCAGCAGGATGCGCAGCGGCCGTACCGCGGCGCCGAAATCGCTCGTCGGGCGTGCAATCGCCGCAGTGGCCTGCACCGATGCGGCGTCGACGGCCAGGGCCGCGAGCAGATCGGTCTGTTTGACCGGCTTCATCAGACAGCGCACGTGCGGCAACTCGGTTCGCCCGATCACGCTGTGCCCCACGTCGCCGTGCGTCATCAGCAAGATGGCCGCCGTCGGCGGCGTCTTGGCGTGAAGCTGCCGCACGACCTCGAGCCCGTGCTCATCGGGCAGTCCCGCATCGACGATGGCGCCGGCAAAGGCGCGCCCCTCGGACAGTGCTTGTGCGAGGGCGGCGAAGGCCTCGCGAGCGTTGGCCACGGCAACCACGCGGGCGCCGGCGCCGGCCACCGTGTCGGCCAGAGACTGGCGACAGGCAGCGTTATCTTCGACGATCAACACCGCCTTGTCGGTCAGCGACGGGGCGGGGAGAGGTCGATCGTCGGGCACCACCTCGAACGTCGTGGTGAAGTAAAACGTGGTCCCCTGGTCGGGCACGCTTTCGACGCCTATCGAGCCTCCCATCAGGTCGACGAGCTGTGAAGAAATCGCCAGTCCCAGGCCCGTTCCGCCATAGCGGCGCGTCGTCGAGTCGTCGGCCTGCTGGAAGGGCTCGAAAATGGCCGCCTGCTTGTCGTGCGGGATACCGATGCCGGTGTCGCGTACTTCGAACCGCAGCGTGATCGCCCCGCCGTCGGCGACCGCCGCGCGGTGGACGCGCAGCACGACTTCGCCCTGTTCGGTGAACTTCACGGCGTTTCCCACCAGGTTGAACAGTACCTGGCGCAGCCGCGCCGAATCTCCCACCAGCCGGTCGGGCACGTCCGCGTCGATGTGGCAGATGAGCTCGAGCTCCTTCTCGTGCGCCCGCAAGGCGAGCGCATGCAGGGCGTCGCCCACGTCGTCGCGCAGGCGGAATTCGGTGGGATCGAGCGTCAGCTTGCCGGCCTCGATCTTCGAGAAATCGAGCAGCGTATTGATCAGCGCCAGCATGAATTCGGCCGATTCGAGCACGCCGGAGAGTAGCCGCCGCTGCTCTTCGCCCAAGTCGCTGGCGAGCGACAACTCGGTCATGCCGATGATGGCGTTCATCGGCGTGCGAATCTCGTGACTCATGTTGGCCAGAAAGCGGCTTTTGGCGCGATTCGCCTCTTCGGCGACCAGCTTCGCTTCCTTCAGCTCGGCCTCTTCCCGCTTGCGCTGCGTTACGTCGCGGACGATGAAGAGCACCGTGTCATCGCCGCAGACCACGACGCGCGATTCGAGATGGCGCAATCCCTCGGGCGTGGGCAACCGCAACTCCAGCGTCTGCAATTGCCCGGTCGACAACGCGCGATAAATCACCGCCAGCAGCCGATCGGCCAGGTCGTGCGGAAAGTAGTCGGTTACCTTGGCCCCGACGGTGCCGGCGGGAAGCGCCACGCCGAACTCGCGGCTGGCCCGGGCTTCGAGGCATTTCCCTTCGCGATCGACGATCAGCAGCAGGTCGGGGGTGGCATCGAGCATGGCGCGATTCTTCGCCTCGCTCGCGCGCAGGTTTTCTTCGGCCTGCATCTGGTCGTCGATGTCGCGCAAGAACGACAACGACGCCGGGCGTCCCTCCCACGTGACGATGACCGAGTTGATCTCGACCCACAGCTTACGGCCGTCGCTCGTGACGGCGCGAAAGCGGTACCGGCTCGGCACGTCCTCCCCCTCCAGTCGGCGCGTGTAACGCTCGACGACCAGGGCACGATCTTCGGGAGCGATGATCTCGGTGAAGGGCATCGTCGCCAGTTCGGCGAAGGAATAGCCCAGCATCGCCTCGGTCTTGGGGTTGGCAAAGTGGACCGCACCGTCCTGCGCGATCACGATGGCGTCGTTGGCATTTTCGACGAGCGCACGGTACTTTTCTTCGCTGGCGCGGAGGGCCTCTTCGGCCTGGCGGTACTCGTCGAGATAGCTTTGCAGTTGTTCCTTCTCGCGCGTCAGCACGGCCGTCTGCTTGAGCAATTCGAGATCCGTGGATTCGCCGGTTCTCGATGACTCGGGAGGTGTGGCGCCGGGCAAAAGACGCCGCCCCAACAACCAGGCGGCCGGGGCGAGGACCGCCACGGTCATGAGCACCGCCAGAAACCACCCAAGCTCGTTCACGCGATTCGCTCTCCCACACGCGTCGCACTCGTGCCCCGACTCTCACCCTCGGCACGTCGCGAGCCGCGCGAAACGTGGCGCTCAACTCCAGAGTTGCCACCAGGGCCGTTTCGCCCGCGCGCGGAACGCCGGTTGTTCGGCCGTGCGGCCGCGCGCGTTGACGGTGCCGTGCATCTTGGCGCCGACGAGCCGCGCGGTCGTGAGATTGGCCCCCGCCAGGTTCGCCCCGTCGAGATTGGCCCCCGACAGGTCGGCCCCGCTGAGGTTCGCACCGCGCAGGTCGGCCTTCATCAGGTTAGCACCTTGGAGGTTCGCCCGCAGGTCGGCCATGCTCAAATCGGCGCCGGCGAAGTCGGTGCCCACCATGATGGCCCCGGCCGCCTGGGCGTAACGCAGGATGGCCCCATCGAACTTCGCGCGAGAAAGATTCGCCCCGATCAAGAAGGCGTCGGTCAGATTCGCGGCACTGAGCAAGGCCTCTTCAAAATTGGCATTGTTCAGATAGCTGCTGTTGAACAGGGTTCCCTTGAGCCGAGCCCCGCGGAAGTTGGCGTCGCGGAGGTCGCAATTCGCCAGGTTGGCCCCGGTCAGATCCAAGTCGGCCAGGTTCGCCTCGCGCAGCTTCGATCCCGTGAGCTTGGCGCCCGAGAGCGTGTCGGCCTCGATGCGCAGCAGGACCACGGAGGTCTTTCTGTGCCTGATCTCGATCACGGCACGTACCCCAAACTAGGACGCCCGAACGGCGCGGCCTCGCGAGCGCGAGACATGACGCAGACAGGATAAGTGGGGCCTCTCGCTGATCCGACGCTGTCAGGCTATCGCGGCCGGGCAAGTTGGGCAAGCAAATGCGACCTGCCCCCTGTCCCACTCGAGCCACTAGCCCTTTGGACGGCGAGCAACCACCAGCGATTCAGTTTCGCCTGCCGCCGTTCCCCCCACAAGTAGTTATTCTCCCTAGACGAGCAAAGGGGAGCTCAACTGGGTATGTTGGGAAAAGGCCTTGCCGCTTCGCACCGGACAGGAACGTCCCGCTGGCAGCCCTTTCGCCGGCGAACGTTGCAGGTCGCTTCAAGTTTGCCGGGCCAACAGACGAATTGGTCGATAACTCGTCATGGCCCTGTAGGCGTGGGCAAACTGCTCCTCTTCATCCTTCGCCGGAACTTATGCCCCCCGTGGACTTTCGCGTCGATCTCGAGGTCTTTCGCGGACCGCTCGATCTGCTCCTGTACCTGGTGCGCAAGCACGAGGTCGAGATCACCGATCTGCCCGTCTCGCTGATCACCGAACAGTACGTGCGTTACCTGGACGTGATCGAACATCTCGACGTGAATGCGGCGGGGGACTTTCTCGAGATGGCCAGCACCCTGGCCGAGATCAAGTCGCGGCTGGTCCTGCCACACGGCGACGAAGGAGAACTCGAGCTCGAAGATCCCCGCCAGGAGCTCGTGCGGCAACTGCTCGAGTACAAGCAGTTCAAAGATGCCGCCAGCATGCTCGACGAGCGGAGCCGTGCCTGGCAGGAGCACTTTCCGCGGGTGGCCCCCGACGCGCCCCCGCAAAATCGCGACCTCGCGCACGAGTCGCTGCAAGAGGTCGAGCTGTGGGATCTGGTCAGTGCCCTGGGACGCGTCATGCGCGACAACCTGGGAGGTCCGACCTCGAACATCGTGTACGACGACACACCGATCCACGTCTACATGTCGCGCGTGCATACCCGGCTCAACGAACGGGGAAGACTCGCCTTTAGCGACCTCTTCGAGCGTGGCATGCACAAATCGAGAGTCGTGGGCATCTTTCTCGCGCTGCTGGAGCTGGTGCGACACCACTCGGTCCGCGCCGAACAGAACGAGCTGTTCGGCGAAATCTGGCTCGTCCCGGGAGAGAATCGCCGCGAGGACGTCGATTTCAGCGGAGCGGACTCCTACGAGCATCAGCCGGCAACGAACTCGGCGGAGCCGGTCGTGGAATCGACCGCCCCCGCCGACGTGGAAGAAACCACCGAGGCGCCCGCGATCGAAGAAGCATCGACCACCGAGCCGGCCGCTGAAGAACCAGACGAGTTTCCGCAGTAGGCGTGAAGCTTTTTTCGCGGAAGTCGGAAGCTCGTCGGTGTCGCGCCGCATCATCGACGGTGCCACCCGGCTTGGGAACCCGAAAATCAGGCTTTGACAGAGCACCACCTCCGCTGTGCTTAGGTGTGGAACTGGAGGAGCGCGACCATGTACAACAGGTATATCGTCACGAACATGCCTCCTTCGAAGCGCGACACGCTCCGTCCCGTGATGAAGACGGGAATACAGAGCAACGCCACGGCCGCCATGATGGGAATGTCGAAGAACAACAACTGCGGCTCGACAGGGATCGGCTGTGGTGAGGCCAGGCAAGTGATCGCCAGGATCACCAGGATGTTGTAAATGCTGCTGCCCAGCAGATTGCCGACGGCAATATCGCGTTCGTTCTTGATGGTCGCCACGACGGTGGTCACGAACTCGGGCGCCGAGGTCCCCACGGCCACGATCGTCAGGCCGATCATGGCATCGGAGACGCCGAAACTGTGGGCGATGCTGACCGCGCCACCGACCAGCCAGTCGGCGCCGAGAATCGACAACACGATGCCTATGCCGAGGATCGTGGCAAACTTTATCCGCACCCGCCTCGAAGGTTGCACGACCTCGCTCGGCTCGACGCCGAACTGCTCCTGAAACTCTTTGGCCGTGTTGCGAGATTCCTGGCGACTCAGCCGCACCAGCGCCACGGTGTAGAACCCTGCCGCCGTCAGCATGAGCGCGCCGTCGAGCCGAGACAGGATCCCGTCGAACGCCAAGACGGTCATCATCGTCGCGGCGACCACCATCACCGGCAGTTCCAGCTTGAACACCTGCAAGTGCAGCGGGAGCGGACGCAGCAGGGCGCTCAGGCCGAGAATAAACAGGATATTGAGCAGGTTGGTGCCCGCGATATTGCCCACGGCAATCGCCCCGCTCCCCTGCACGCACGCCGTGATGCCGACGGCCAGCTCGGGAAAGCTGGTGCCAATCGCGACCACGGTCAGCCCGAGAATGAGCGGCTTGACCCCCAGCGAGGCCGCCAATGCCGCGCCCCCCCGCACGACGAGCTCGGCGCCGACAATCAGGACGACGAGTCCCCAGATGAATAACGCTGCGCCCCACATATCCAGCTTGCCTCCTGTCGCGCAGCCTGAGCGAAATCGATGTCTGCGATGTACGTTCGGATAGCATTCCCGTTCGACCCGTCCGGCGACGATCAGCAGTCGTGCGACCCGTTGGCGGCTGACTCGACGGGTCCACGCACGATCTGCACTGAGCAGGGCGCGCCGGTCGCCACCGCCAACGAGACGGAACCGAGCAGGAAGCGACGAACCGGGCTGTATCCGTGCGACCCCACCACGATGAGATCCGCGTCCCACCGCTCGGCCTCGTCCAGGATCGCGTCCTTCGGCAGCCCTTCGAGCAACAGCGACATAACGCGTAGACCAGGAGCGCGCTGCTCGAGCGTCTCGACCGCGGCCGTAAGATGGCCTAGTGCCTCGCTGCGCTGTTGCTTCACGAGCTCATCGAAGATCGTGGGCGAGGACTTCAACAGGCTCGGCTCCGCCGGCCGGTGGACCGTCACCACGTGTACTTCGGTATCCGGCGGCCACGGACGCCGGCAGACCTCTTCGACGGCGGCGTTGCTGCAGGGCGAACCATCTACGGCTAGCAGAATCTTCATGCGTGTGTCTCCTGGCGAGATTCACGAATCACTCGAAGGAGCGCTCGTTCGAGCACTACACTTCCGCCGCGAGCAACAAGGCACGAGTCTCGTCGACGGTCTCAGCCTCGCGGAGCAGCCGACGTTTGTCCTCTTGTCCCGCGATGCCCGCGATCAAACTGAGCAGCAGCACCTGCGTCTCGGGGTGTTCCACCGGCGTGACGATCAAGAACACCAACTTCACCAATTCGGCCGAAGTTCCGCCGAATTCGACACCTTCCGCCGAACGACCGAAGACGACCAGCGGATTCGCGAGACCCGGGCAACGCGCGTGCGGAATGGCCACTCCGCCACCCACGTGCGTCGGCAACTCGCGTTCGCGCTCGATGGCCAACTCGGCCACATCGACCCCGTTCGGCAGGCGGCCGGCTGGAATCTTGGCAGCCATTTCGACGATGACCTCCTGCGAGGTGCGCCCCTGCAGTCGCAGCAGGCTCTCGTCGGTCCACAAGACGTCGGTCAACATGAGCTTCGAATGACGAGGATACTCGTCTTCCATGCGACCGATGACACGTTCCAAGATATCCTCGATCGTGAGGATGCCCACCGGCACGCGATTATCTTTCACGACGCAAATCGTGGCGCCATCTCGTTGGAACTGCAGCAGGATCGCTTCGACGTCGTCCTGCGGCGTGACTTCGATCAGCGGCCGTATGAGCGAGGTCCAATCCACGCCCGACGAGTTCAGGGCGATCAGATCCTTGGCCAGCAAGTAGCCCACCGGATCTCCGGCGGCGTCGACCACCGGCCAGCGCGAGAACTTCTGCTCGCCGAGCTGGCGCCGCACGTCCTCGAGATGGGCCGACTGCGACAGGCGGCGCACGCGCGTCCACGGAATCATGATGCTGTGGACCGACTGTGAGCGCAGGTTGGAAACATTCTCCAGAATCAGTCGCAGGCGGATGTCGCGCACGGCGCCCTCGATGCGTTCGCGACCGGCGCCCGCATCCACCAGCACGAGCCGCGCCAGCGCCACGGCGGCCTCGCCTTCCTCGTAGATGGCGGCCGACGCGCCGGCCTGTTCGAGATCTTCGCGCTCGCGCAGGTAGCGGGCGCGCACCAGCACCTTAATGCGGGGATTCAACGTCCGGGCCAGCGTGACGATGGCGGTGCGGTTCGTGGCCTGGGGCAGCGTCAGCACGAGGTAGGCCGCGCGCGGCACGCCGGCCTGCTCGAGGATCGCTTCGCGCGAGGCATCGCCGTAGATGGATGTTTGTCCCTGTCGCTGCAAGTCGATCACGGTGTCAGAATTCATGTCGATGACGACGGTCGCCATGCCGGCATCGCGCAACAGGCGATTGAC
This sequence comes from Pirellulales bacterium, assembly GCA_019636335.1. NCBI lineage: Bacteria > Pseudomonadati > Planctomycetota > Planctomycetia > Pirellulales > Pirellulales bacterium. Next base: position 108,929 of record JAHBXR010000017.1, on the reverse strand, counting down.
CGTCTGACCCACGGGGCCGTAGCCCACGACCACGGCCAGCCGCTGTTCGCCGGCCTTGTGCTGCGCGATGTTTTCGGCAGCCTCGACATTGATCTGCCCCACGCGTCGCTCGGCGCGGGAGTTCAACAATGCCCACAGGCGGGGCTTGGTGCGCAGCCAGCGTTCGATGGGATCGAGCGATCGGAACAGAATCGGATTCAGCGTGATCGACAGGATTGCGCCGCCGACGAGCACGTTATGTCCCGCCTCGGGCATCAGGCCGAATTTCGTGGCGGCATCGGAGAGGATGAACGAAAACTCGCCGATCTGCGCCAGGCCCAGAGCGACCGTCAACGCCGTGCGTACGGAGTGCCCCAGCACGGCCACGATCAGCAGTGCGACGAGCGGTTTGACGATCAAGATCACCCCCATTGCCGCCAGCATCATCAGGGGCTCGTGCAGCAGAAACATGGGGTCGAAGAGCATGCCCACCGCGACGAAAAACATGACGGCGAACGCATCGCGCAGCGGCAGCGCGTCGGCCGCGGCCTGGTGGCTCACGGGAGACTGGGCCACCATCATGCCGGCGAGAAATGCCCCCAGGGCCATCGACGCGCCGAATAGCACGTACGCGCCGGCGGCAATCGCCACCGAGAAGACCATCACGGTCAGCGTGAAGAGCTCGCGCGAGCGCAGTCGCGCGACCTGTAACAACGCCCACGGCACCACGCGCGAACCCACGAAAAGGACGATGGCCACGAGCGCCGCAAGTTTGACGAGCGCCATCGTGATGGCCATCCACGGGTTTGTTGCCGCCGCGACCTCACCGGCGGCAACGACCTCCGTGCCCAGCACGGGAATGATCACGAGCACGACCACCGTAAGCACGTCCTCGACGAGCAACCAGCCCACGGCCACGTGCCCCGCCACCGAGTCGAGCACCTCGGCATCCATCAACACGCGCATCAACACCACCGTGCTCGCCACCGCCATCGCCATACCGATGACGGCGCCGGAACGCGGCTCGATATCGAACATCAGGAAGATGGGAATGCTGATGAGCGTCGCAGCCAGGCTCTGGCCGAGCGCGCCGGGAATCGCCACCGATTTGACGGCGATCAGGTCCTCGAGGTGAAAGTGCAGGCCGACGCCGAACATCAGCAGGATGACCCCCACCTCGGCGAGCTGGTGCGCCAGGTGGATGTCGCCCACATAGCCGGGCGTATGCGGTCCGATCAACACACCTGCCAGCAGATAGCCGACGATCGGCGACAGGCGCAGACGCTGCGTCAGCAACCCCAGCACCCACGCAGCCGTAAAGCCCGCGGCAATGGTCGTGATCAGAGGCAGATCGCTCATCTACAGTCCTCATGTCTCTGCGCGCGGCCAATTCGAGCTTGCCCAGCAAGCTCAAAACAGCAAGTCGACGATTTTTACCAAGACCCAGGGAATCAGCACCAGTACCAGGAAGAAGATCACAATCCTCAACATGAACTGGTAGCTCATGGGTTCATATTTTGCATCCGGCTTCGTTTCCGGTTCTTGCTCGCTCATGGAATGCTCCTGTGTGACAGCACAAACCGCGGACGCGGTTCGCCCTTCGCTACAAATCAGGTACGCGAGTTGATTCGACCAACCGGGCGAATCAAACCTGACAGCGAATATGCTGCGACTGGAGCGTATGGGGCGCGGCAGCCACGTGGACCACCGCCGATGATCTGCCTATCTGCGGCGCGAGCGTATCGCCGCCAAGAGTCGAAAACACCCATGCCGCGAGGCTGGGCCGGAACAGGTCGTGAATCGATTTTGTCGAGCGCACGACGATCACCAGCAACAGCGAGCCGCGCCCGTCATCCGAGCGGGCTCCGCAGAGCGCGTCGGGGCGCTCCGGAGCCCCCTCAGGGCAGACTCCGAGCGTACTCACGAACAGCAGCACCAACGTCATCAGCAAGGTGAAACATCGCACGCGGACATTATGCCGGAATCGCTCGTTGCGGTATAGTCAGAGTCCGCTCGATCGACTGCAAAACGCTGGACTTTTTTCCGGACTTTTCATCGCTCGCACCTTCTGCCCGAAAACATCGCGCCATGAAAGCTGCCTACATCACCGACACGGGGCCGCCCGAAAACATTCAATACGGCGAAGTACCAACTCCCGAACCCAAAGAGGGACAGGTGCTCGTGCGCGTCGAAGCCGTCGCCGTGAATCCGATCGACACGTACCTTCGCGCCGGCATGGTCAAGATGAATCTGCCGCTGCCCTACGTCGTGGGCTGCGACCTGGCTGGCATCGTCGAGCAGGCCGGCCCGGGTGCCTCGCGATTCAAGCAGGGCGCGCGTGTCTGGGGCAGCAATCAAGGACTGCTCGGCCGGCAAGGCACGTTCGCTCAGTTTGCCGCTGTCGATGAACAACTGCTGAATCCGCTGCCCGACGGAATCGATCCGCAACAGGCGGCGGCGCTGGCCCTGGTGGGCATCACCGGCTGGCTGGGGTTGGTCCCGCGCGCAAAGCTGCAGCCCGGCGAAACCCTGTTCGTCAATGGCGGGTCGGGGGGCGTGGGTTCGACCGTGGTACAGATGGCCAAGGCGCTGGGCGCCCGTGTCCTCACCACGGCTGGCACGCCCGAGAAGGTGGCCAAATGTCTCGAGTTCGGTGCCGACCGGGCCGTGAACTACAAGACCGACGATGTCGATGCCGCCCTCAAGGCGTTCGCCCCTGGCGGGGTGAACGTCTGGTGGGAGACACTGCGCGAGCCCGACTTTGAACGGACCGTAGGCCACCTCGCCCCGGCCGGCCGCATGATCCTGATGGCGGGCCGCGATGCGAAGCCGGCCTTTCCCGTGGGTCCCTTCTACGTGAAGGGGTGCTCGCTCTACGGCTTTGCCATGTTCAACGAGCCGGCCGCCATGCAACGGGCCGCCGGCAACCAGATCAACATCTGGATGAAGGAAGGCCGGCTCAAGTCTTGCATCGATCGGGTACTCCCTTTGGCCGAAGCCGCCCAGGCACATCGGCTGCAAGAAGAAAACACGATCGGCAAGGCCGGGACGCTGGCCGGCAAGATCGTGCTCGTACCGTAAACGTGTCGCGCCTAGGCAGCGGCGCTGTGGCTCGTGCCTTGCCCGGCTCGACTGGCCAACACTTGCAGGAAGTACGTTTCGTACTGCTGCGCGATCGACTCCACGCGAAAGCGCCGGCTGTGCGCCAGAAATGCCTTGTGGATGGCCAGCCTCCGCTCGTAGGGGAGCAGTTCGGCAATGGCCTGCTCGAGCGAGGCCTCGTCGCTAAAAAAGCGGACGTTGCCGTCGTCGGTCTCGCGGTACGAGGACTCTTCGGCATGCGCCACCGCAGGCAGGCCGGCCGCAAACAGGTTGGCCAGCTTGACGTTTGATTTGTAGCGCTTGGCCATCAGCGTGCCATGGCGCCCGCCCCGCACGGCTAGCCCGATGTCGAGCGTTCCGAGCGCGGGAGGATTGATCACGAACTCGAGCCCGAGTCGCTCGCACACGCGGGCGGTCGTCTCGGCCCAGGGACCGAGATAGTCTTCGCGCCCCTCGTAACCCACGCGTTGGGCCTGGCGACAGACGATGATCGGCTCTTGATAGACCCGATGGTGGTGATAGAGATGCACCGGATTCGGCACAAGCTGGCCCAGATCGCCGAGCATCGTAGCGTTGGGAAAGATCACGCCATCGACCGGCATCGGCACCAGCAGGCGGCGAAAATAGGCGATCGCGTCGTTCAGCGTGGGATGCGCTTCGCCATCTTCCGGCTGCTTCCAGGGATCCACGACGTCGTAGACGACGGCCTTGCCCTGCGATCGTAGCCATTCGGCCTTGGCGGCATCGAACCGCTTCACGATGCAGAACAGATCGAAGCGCGCCACGTCCCCCGCACGAAGATCCTTCGTGGCCAGGGCCTCCCAGGCCGGATTCATCTCGGCGATCTGCGCGGCGCGCATCTGCCACGAACCGGAAACGCCGTCCCCCAGAAAACAGACGCGCACGCCCCCCCCCGTTGGTTCCGCGTCGCGTCGCCACCATCGTTGCCAGGATTTGAGCCACTGAAACATGCGAGTCATTCTCTACCGCGTGAAAGCTGGGCCTCAGGCCACTTCCTGATCGAGCTTGCGGTTACGAAACTGTGTTGTGCGTTCGAGCCAGGCGGGATCGCGATGCTGGGCGGCACGACTCAACCATTGGGGATGGTTGAAGCACGTGAAGGCCGTCTCTCCCACCTCGCACAGGCGCAATCCCAGGGCGCGCACGAGAAACGACGCGCCGATTTCCGCCGCAATCGCTTCACCGTAATTTTGTCCGAGCGGAAATCCTCCGATGCGGGCCAAGACCTCGCGCCGCGCGAACATCACCAGCGATTGCACGTGCGCGCCGGTCGGCGCCGGCGGAATCCCCTGGCGTCGCCAGAAGTCGCGATAACAAGTCAGCCGATCGACCTGTCGACCACTTACTTCGTGCCCCGGCAGAATCTTCTTGCCGAACTGCCATTCGAGATGCGACCAAGACAGATCCCAGGTCGGCGGGATACGTTCGCCGACGAGCCCGACGTCGGACTGCGACGCTTTCTCGACGAAAGGAAGCAGCCAGTTCTCGCGTGCGACGATGCACTCGTCTTGCAAAAACAGATACGCGTCGCGCGGCGGATCGAGGCGCCAACCTTGCTCCCAGGCGCCGATATTGAAGCCGCGATTCTCGCGATGGACCACCGTCAAATGGCGATGGCGCTCGGGCAGTTCGCAGGGGCGCCACGTCTCGTGGTTGATGACGACCCGCACTTCATAGGGAAATCCCGCGGGCGTCTCGGCCAGGCCATCGAGCAACTGCACCAGCGGCTCGATGGGGCGCGCGTCGTAGTGCGAAACGATGACCCCGACAGGGCCTTCGATCTTGACGTCTTCCCCTTCGCCGACGAAGTGCTGCACGGCATGCCCGATGCGCCGACCGGTGCTCCAGGTCGAGTTCAGCTTGGCTCGAAGTCGTTGCCAGACGTTCACGACCAGTACCTCGTTCAACTCGAACAGGAGTGATTCCAGGGGAGTGGGTTTCCGCTAGGCTGCCTGCCGCAGGGCGAAATTCGTCGAGCGGAGCGAAAGCTGCGGATGATAGTAGGGATCTTCCGCAAGCAGCCGTCCCCAACGCCGTTGCATCCAGGCAATCGCCTGCTGGAATTGGAGGTCGTCGCGGGTATCGCGCCCGCGACTGACCGACTCGTGGTGATACAGCTCGGCCGTCGGCGTGAAGACGATGCGGTGCCCGCGTTCGCCCAGCCGCAGGCAGAAGTCGACGTCGTTGTAGGCGCGGGGCAGCGATTCTTCCAAACCACCGACTTGCCAGAACAAATCGCGGCGCGTCAGCAGGCAGGCGCCGGTAACGGCACTGCACTCGCGCACCGAGGTGAGCAGGCCGTGGTAGCCGACATCGCGGCGCGAGAACCGCTTGTGCGGATGCGAGGCGATCCCACCGATGCCGAGCGCGACTCCGGCGTGCTGAATCGTGCCGTCCGTGTAGAGCAGCTTCGCTCCCACGGCGCCCACGCCAGGCTGCTCGAGCCAACCGACCATATCGGTCAGCCAGCCCGGCGAAATCACCTGGGTGTCGTCGTTCAGCAGCAGGATGTAATGCGAGCTCGTCTGTCGAATGGCCGCATTATTGATCGCCGAAAAATTGTACGGCTGTGGATCGTGGAGCACGCGCATGCGATCGTGCGCGGCGAACTGCTGCAACATCTGACGCGTGGCTGGTTCCGTGCTGCCATTGTCGACGAGTACCAATTCGTAGTTGGGATAGGTCGTGCGGCGCAACACACTCTCGACGGCAACCTTGAGATGGTCTCCCCCATCGCGCGTGGGCATGATGATCGAGACTCGCTCCAGACGTTGCGGCACGGGCGAGACCACTTGCGTGTGGGCGCTGCGTCCGAACGTGACCCGGGCCACGACACGACGCCGTTCGAGAGCCGCTTCGACCGCGCGACGCCGGGCACTTGCCCCGCGGCGCGTCGCCAGCCAGGCCGCCCCCCACACCGAGCGTCGCGGACGGTCGCCCGACACGTCGGGGACATAGTGCGATTCCGCGCGACGGTGGTAAAGCACCGAGGGCAGGTGCGAGATCGTCTCGGCCACTTCCGTGTAGCGCAAGGCGAGATCGTACAAGCGAGCATGCCCCCAGCCCTCGCGCAGTCCTCCCGCCTCGACGAGCAATGGTCGGCGGTAGAACGCGGGGTACACCGTGTAGGGCTGGCTCAGCAGCAGTGCCGGTGACCAGTCGGGTTTGTGAAACGGGTGGCTCAACACCCCGGCCGCATCGAGTTGATCTTCGTCGCCGTAGACGAGGTCTGCCTTGTGGTTCTCTTCGACGTGCTCGGCAAATGCGACCAGCGTCTCGGGAGCCAGGCAATCCCCCGCCTCGACGAACAGCACGTACTCGGCATCATGGCGTGCCACCAGGGCGTTCACCTCGGCCGCGCCATCGGACTTGTGCAAGGTATACGATTCGACCACCGAGAGCCTGCCGGGGAGCGGAGTCATCGTCATCGTCGTGCTGTCGCGCCCCACGACGATGGCGCTCCAGTTCGAGTAGATCACCGCCGTCAGCGAACGCACCGTGCGCGAGACTTCGGACGCCGGGGCATCGTCGGCCAAGATCAGGCACAGCACGCGCGGCGCCGCGGTGAGCGCGCGGCAGCGTTCGGCCAGCGACTGTCGTTCGCCGGCCGTCGGCGGCAACCAGTTCGCAGGCGGGACGGGAGCAAGCTGCGCCGGAGCGGGACGCCACAGCTTGAGCAACGTCTGACCCTGCCGCCAGATCCTGCCGCCGGTCGACGGGCCCGCGGGTGTGCTCGTTCGTGCACGATTCACAGGCGTCTCCTCTAGGCGATGCGGCGCAGCATGAAATTCGTGTGATTCAGCGAGAGGTTGGGATTGTAGTAGGGGTCGTCGCAGAGCGCCGTTCCCCATTTATCCTGCATGCGCAGTTTTTCGAGCTCCCAACGCTCGTCTCCTTCCTTGTCTTTGGCGCGCGACGCCGACTCGTAGTGATAGAGCTCGGCTTCGGCTGTCCACACGATTCGGTAACCGGCCTGCCGCAGCTTGAGGCAATAGTCGACGTCGTTGTAGGCCACGGCCAACTGCTCATCGAGTCCGCCCACCTGCTGGTACACGTCGCGGTGGGTCAGCAGACAAGCGCCCGTCACGACGCTCAAGTTGCGCGTCGTATGGAGGTAACCGAAGTAGCCACCATCGTGGCGTGGAAAGAACTTGTGACTCGACATGGCCGGCTTGGAACCCTTGCCGCCGCCGCGGAGGATCACGCCCGCGTGCTGAATCGTATCGTCGGAGAAGTAGAGCTTCGCGCCGACGGCGCCCACGCCGTCGAGCTGGCAGTAGCCGGCCATCACCGAAAGCCACTCGCTGGCGATCACCTTCGTGTCGTTGTTCAACAACAGCACCAGCGGCGAGCGGCACGCGTCCACTGCCAGGTTGTTCAGCCGCGAGTAGTTGAACGGGCCGGGCGAATCGATCACGCGAATTCGTCCGTCGCGCGACCAGGATCGAAACAAGGCGTGCGTCCGGGGCTCGACGCTGTCGTTGTTGACGATCACGATCTCATAGTTCGCATAGTCGGTCAGACGCAACACGCTCTGCACGCAAGCATGCAGCAGTGCGGCGCGGTCGCGCGTCGGAATGATGATCGAGATACGCGGCTCCTGCCGCGGATACAATCGCACGCCAAACACGCCGGCCGTGCGCGTGGCCTTGATCTCGCCTTCGAGATCGCGGCGCAGCAGGGCATCGCCGATCGCCGTCAGCGCATCGGGCCCCGTCGCCACCAGCGGCGAGTTGCTGCCCGGCGCCCCGGTGCGGGCACGGCGGTGATACAAAACCCGCGGAATGTGGATGACTTCTCGCGCCTGTTCACTCGCGCGCAGGGCCAGGTCGTGGAACAGCGCGCCGGGAAGCTGCGGCCGCAATCCGCCGATCCGATCCAGCAACGACCGGCGATAGACGCTGAACTGTCCCGTATAATGCTGGCACAGCAACAGCTCGGGCGACCAGTCGGGTTTGTGGAACGGATCGTTGCGGTAATCTTTGTGATCGAGCAGATCCTCGTCCGAATAGAGAAAATCGGCCTCCGGATGTCGGGCCAGATGCTCCGCGCAGACGAGCATGGTCTCGGGCGACAGCGCATCACCGGATTCGACAAAGCCGATCATTTCGCCCGTGGCCGAATCGACCGCCGTGCTCAGCGTCTGCGCGGCGACGTCCGCGCTGGTCGTGCGCAGCAAGCGTAACCGGGGATCTTGCGAGACTTCCAGGTCGAGGCGAAGCTCCGGCGTGGCGGTCACCGGGGGGGGCGTTACGACCAGCAGTTCCCAGTCGAGATAAACCTGGTCGCGGAGCGAATTGTAGGTCGTGGCAAGATACTTCTCTGCCCCGGGCCGCACCACGGAGAGTACCGAGAAGCGGGGCCGGTGCTCGAGTGCCGCGAGCCGGGCTTGCAACTCGCGCCGTTCGTTGGCCGAGAGCGTCAACCGCGGCACGCGCGTCGTCGGATGCAAACAGCCCAACACGTTCTTGGGCCTGCTCGAGATCTTCGCCCGCGCCGCCCACCGCATCCGCGAAAGGGTCTCGCGCGTGCGGATCGCCAGCACGCGACACGAACGCCAACCCTGCCGCGCTACGGCCAGGGGCCAGATTTCGTCCGACACGGGCACCGCACCGACGGGCTGACTATCTGAGTTTTGTGTCGGAGCCGCCATGTTCGCCGTACTGCCTCGGAACCGTGATCGCGGATCAATGATGGGGAGGGCCGGTCTGTCTTGCCGCATGCCCGCACGCCGCGATTTAGTCGTCGCGGCGCACGATGAACTGATCCATGTTCTGATAGCCGCCGACCTTGTACGACTCGACCGTCAACAAGCCTTCGAGTTGCTGGCGGGTGAACTCTTCATTCACGAGCGCGGCATCCTTGTAGTGACCTTCGTGGTGGATGTAGGCCTGGCCCGATTTGCCGAAGGCCTCGACCATGTCGAGGGGGACGCTGTAGTTCGACGGGTTCTTCAGAATGTCGCTCCCCTGCACGGTGAGCAGGGCCTTGCCGCCCGGACGCAGCACGCGGCGGATCTCCGCATACCAGGCACGGTGCAACTTCGGCGGAATGTGCGTCAGCACGCTGAAGGCAAACAGGCCCGTGAACGTCGCGTCGGGGTAGGGTAGCGGGGGATGATCGCCGCAGACCTCCAGCGGGCATGGCGTGTTCTCGCGCAGCCACTTGATGGCAGCGGCGTCGACGTCGCAGCCACGGTAGTGTTCGCGCCAAGCCGGGCTGTTCAGCAACCAACGCAACGTGCGACCGCAGCCGCAGCCCCAATCGAGCACGGGACCCGCAGGCTCCGCGCCGAAAATATCGCAAACGCGAGTCGAAGAGGAGAGCCCCTGCGCCCAGAAGTTGGCGGCGGTCGTACGCGTGCCCACGTGCAGTCGAAGTTCCTCGGGAGGCAACGGCATCTGATGGTAATGCCGCTTCAGCAGCTTATCGACGATCGACGTGAGCTGTTGAATCTCGCGTTGGGGCTCCTGGCGCAGCTTCCCCTCGAGCTCGCGAATGCGCATCTTGCGATCGTGCAACCGCGCATTCTGATCGCGAACCGTCCACTCCAAGCGCGAGATGGTCTCCGCCGGGCTGTTGTCCTTGAGGGCTACGTTCGGCGTGGGCTGGCTAATCATGCATCGAACTCCTGAGCGTGAATCGAGCGAAAGGCCGTGGGCCGCAGGACGGCAATCAGGCCGCGTGGCGCGCCGCTTTCGCCTGGCGATGGGCCACGATGCAGACGCGCGGTCCGTTGCGCTCGGCACGCTCCTGCACCACTTCGACCGTGGCATACCCGGCGTCGCGCAGCACCTGGACGAGCGCGTCTTGATCCAACCAGCGCGAGGCGGGCTCGACCCCCGAAAAAACATCGGACCAGCCGCCTTCGCGATACAGGTGCGCGCGGTACGACTTGCCGTTGTACTGAATATCGTCGCGCGGAAACGCCGTGTCGGCGTGCGTGACGTGCGTATCGAGCACCAGGCTATCGGCCAGATCGCGAATGGCGAACAAGTGCTCGACCGGGTCCATCAGGTGATAGAGCACGCCCACGTGGAACAGGACGTCGAAGTGCCCTTCCTTCGCATCGAGGAAACGCGCGTCCGCCAGCTTCACCGTCACGTTCTTGATGTCGTGGACGAACAAACGCGTCAGCGTGCAGACGATGTTCTTCGGACGCACGTCGAGCGCGGTGACGTGCCTGGCAACCGCCGCCAACTGCAACGTATGGATGCCCTCGCAACAGCCGACCTCGAGCACGGTGCCGTGCGCGGGATCGATCATCTCCTTGACGAGCGCGACCCGCGAGTCGTTCCCCTTCGAGACCTTGCCACGCTTGCCTTCCACCCCCAGCACGCGGCCGTCGGGCAGGCACATACCGGTCTTCCAGTCGACCGCTTCCTGGAAGTCTTGAAGATCGCGGTCCGACAGCTTGATCATGACGAGCCCTCTCGTGCTAGTGATGTGCGAAGCATGAATCGAAATGAATCGCGGTCGGTCGATTCCGCCGCGAAGCGACGCCCGCTGCGGAATCGACCGACCAGCGAGTTATGAACCGAGCAACGTGCGCTTGAGAAACCGTAGCGGACGCTTGGCGGCACGACCCAAGGGAGATGCCCACAACCGTTCCGTCGGACGCATCGCGTGTGCCTGGTGGACCTCAGCAAAGCCGCGGGCAGCGGGCTTCGACGGCGCGTCCGGGGGCAACGCGTCGGCCAGCGAGGCCTTCAAGTGGCCGGCGGCAATGCCTTGTCGCACTTCGGCCGGCACGACGATGCCCGCCGCGACCGCCTCGCGATAACCTTGCATCCAGACCGGCGCGAGCGGATTTTCGTCGTTCTTCCACGGCTGCGTCGGCACCACCGTATAGTGCAGCAGCTTCGTCCGCTGGGCCTCGTACCACTCGAGACAGTTCCATTCGGGTGGAATGTCGTCGCAGATTTCGTCCGGCTTCACCACGCACATCTCGAACATCAAGTCGCGGTAGCCGTACTTGCCGGCGTCCATGTCGGCAACGATCTTGTCAGGATCCCAGTCCAGCCGCGAGCAGTCGAGCAGCATCACGCTCATCTGCCGGCCGGGATGGAAGAACGTGTTCGGCCCCTTCCAGGCCGTCGGCGTCTCCGGCTGGTTCGTACACATCACCTTGTGCTTGCCGAAGGGAATGCGCCACAGCTCTGCCAGGTCGGAGAAGACCTGCATGTCCGCGTCGACATACAGCGCCCGGCCGCGATAGCCACACAGCTTGGGAATGGCAAAACGGAAGAAGGAGAAGCCCGTGCGCGGGCGATTCGCCGGATCCTTCGGCGTGGGGATCGGCAAGTGGAACATCGGGTGGTAATTGACCGGCGCCGAAGTGTGCTTGCGAATCGAGTGCTCGAGCACGCGCGTGGCGACCCGTTGCGACTCGTCGGTGCCGACGAAGACGCGCATCGGCTCGACCAGCGGAGCGTAGTCGATGCCCGCGCGGCGGCAGATCGTCTCCATCTCGTCGAACTGGTTGTTGAACGTCTCGTGCCCGTTGGCGAGCATCGTCTGCCGTTCGAGATCGGCGAACTCGGGGCTATAGCCACGGCCGCCGTCGATGCCCAACGAGCGAATCTTCTTGGCGCCGAGCAAGGAGAGAATATTCAGCGCGGCTTCGGCGCTGAACCATTTCGCGCCGATCACGGGCGATTCGCCCACCGGCGTGGAACTCGACAGGTTGTACCAGACCAGGCGGTTCTCGGCCGCGAGCTGGCGCAGCACGGGCAACTCGTCGAAGTAGTCTTCGAGCAGCTTCGGGCCCGGATCGCAATGCACGTGCGGACGGCGCGGCATGACGAGGTACCCGGCGTTGCGCACCAGGTGCTCGGCGCACGACTCGACGACGTCAATGTCGATGATATGGGCCACGTCGACGCGTTGAGCACGCACCACGTGGTTCAATGAGATCAGGTTGTATTGCGTAAGGTCGAAGTCCTTACGCATCGAGAACGAGGGGCCCTTGCCGAGCATCAGCCAGGGACGTTGGGGCAGCGAGAGTGTGCGCTGCCACTGGGTCAATTCGAGCATGAGATCGGTCCTCCATGACCTGTGCCGGCGTAGTCTGATGCGGTCGGCGGGGCGGGAGTATGGTTCGTTTGGCAAACTGCGTCAAGACGACTGCCGAACGAGAGACCCCGCATCGAACCCGCGCGAAGTTGGATAAACTCTGGCAACTGCGAAGTATCGCTCAGGCCGCGGACTGGACGCGCGTGACCCCTTCGACATGCACGCTAGCATTCAGGTCGACGATGCCCGTGGCATGTCCGGCCGGCAGCACCCGCAGCACGAGCATATCGCGGCGGCGGTGCAGAAAGACCGGTTTTTCGTGCCGGATGTCGACGCAGCCCACCGTGAGGTAGTAGTTGCCCGCCACTAGCCGCAGAGACAAGCGGAACTCGACGCGCACGGTTTCTCCCGCCTCGCGCGCGACGACCGGAATGGCCCGATACATCGTATTCGTGCCATACACGCGCACGCCGTCGAGCCGCGTGAGCGACATGCCGTAGTGGGGCGTCGCCGCGGGGGCGTCGAATCGTACGTCGTAGCTCAACGTGACGGCGTCGCCACTCTGCCACGTTTGCGACTGCCGACCTTCATCGTCGACGATCCGCACGTTGTCGATCTCGGCCTCGCCCGTGCCGTAGGGGAATTCGTCCTTGCCCACGTCCATGAGTTCGAGCGGCACCATCAACGACGGTGGCAAGGCGACCTGGTCGGCCGGTGGCGCGGGGGCCGCTTCCTCGACCACGCGGGGACGGGGCTTCTGCGGCGTGGCCGTATTCGCTCCACGAGGCGCGATTCGTCGCAAAGGGGCAGAGGATCCCGCCACGCCATCGATGAGACGCGAGTATTCGTTGAGCACGTCGATCGGCTCGCCCTGGGCCATCACCGTTCCTTGTTCGAGCAGCACCGCCTGATCGCACAAGGCCTTGACCGTCTCGAGCGAATGCGACACGAACAGAATGGTCGCGCCGTTCTGCTTGAGCGATTCGATCGTGGCCATGCACTTGCGCGCGAACATGGCATCGCCGACCGAAAGCGATTCGTCGACGATCAGCACGTCGCGCTCGACGTGAATCGCCGTGGCGAAGGCCAGGCGCATCGCCATGCCGCTCGAGTACGTCTTGACCGGGCGTTCGAGAAACTCGCCCAGTTCACTGTACTCGGCGATTTGCTGGTAGCGGGCCTTGGTTTCTTCGTGCGAAAGCCCGTGAATCCCCGCGTTGAGAAAGACATTCTCGCGGCCGGTGAACTCGGGATTGAAGCCCGAGCCGAGCTCCAGCAGCGCGGCGACGCTTCCCCGGATCGAGACCCTGCCGGTGGTCGGGCGGGTGGTGCCGGCCACGATCCGCAGCAGCGTGCTCTTGCCCGCCCCGTTGCGCCCCACGATGCCGACCGTGTGGCCGGCGTGGATGGACAGGTTCACGCCCGACAAAACGCGGATCTGGCGGTGCCGCTGCCGGCGACCGAGCGTGACCGCCTCGGCGAGACGATCGATCGGTCGCTCATACAGGCGATAGATCTTCGAGATGTTGTCGAGCCGAATGACGGGCTCAGATGACGTCGGCAAAGGCATGCTTGAAACTCATGAACACGACATAACCCAGCCACGCGATCAGCGCGGACAATAGTGTCGCCACCGCCAAGCCGCCCCAGTCAGGCAACTGGCCGAAGACCGTGACCGAACGCGAGTCCTCGACGATGCGGGCAATCGGGTGCAGCCACAGCCAGGAGCGCAGACGCTCCGGCACGATCGAGATCGGGTAGAACACCGGCGACAGGTAAAAGACGATTCGAATGATCATGCCCATCGAATGCGCCACGTCCCGCACGAAGACCCCCAGGAAGGCGAGAAAGTACGCCACGCCCAGGGTGAGCAGCGCCATCGGCACGACGACCAACGGGAACAGGACGAACGTCCAGGGGACGTATCCCTGCACGATCCACACCGAGAAGAACAAGATCACCACACTCGGCAGCGCCCGCACCAACGCGGCCAGGGTCCGCACGAGCGGCAGAATCTCGAGCGGAAACACTACCTTCGTCACGAGATTCGGATTCGACGTGACGATCGACGGAGCGGGTGTGGCCACCTCGGCGAAGATGTAGAAAACGACCAGCCCGGCGTAGAGCACCACGGCGTATGAACCGACAGTTTCGTTCGGATCGACGCCCCAGGTGCGCTGGAACACCACCGAGAAGATGAAGGTATAGACTGCTAGCATCAGCAGCGGATTGAGCACGCACCAGAAGAGCCCCAGAAACGAGCCCTCGTAGCGTCCCAGGATCTCGCGCCGCAGCATCTGGCGGACGAGATTTCCCCGCGCGTAGAAATGCCGCGCGATCGCCCAGGGCATGATGGGAAACATCCGTCCCGCCCCGAGTTGAACGAGCCGCGAGCCAACCTGCCGCGCGAGCGATGTGGATTCGACCGATGACATCGTGCTTTGCGCACCTCCGGACAGTAGCAAAACTCAGACGCGGCCATCCCCTCCGGCACGCAAGCGCGAAATGAGCGCAGTCGTCGGGTGGTTGGCGAGCCGCGAACTTGTAGAAACCGGCTCCCCAGGTGTCAAGATCAAGTGCTGTTGACCACCTTCGCCACCAGCGGTACAACCTCACGCCGCTGGGGAAGTTGCGCTCGCTTGGGATGGTACGCCAGCAGGTCAGGAGGACCGCATGGGCACGACGATCGTCGTCCTGGGAATGCATCGCAGTGGCACGTCGTGTGTCACGCGCATGCTGAATCACTGTGGCATGGACCTCGGGTCCAACGTGCTCGACACGGCCAGCGTGTCGAACATGGCGGGCAAGTGGGAAGCCCGCCCTGCCGTCGAAATCAACGACGCCCTGCTGCAGGCCTCTGGTGGAAGCTGGGACAATCCTCCCGCCCAGGTCCAGCCCGACGAAACCGCCATGGCGCAGATGCGCGAGTTTCTCGGCAGCCTGGCGCCGTCCCCCATGTCGGGCTGGAAAGACCCGCGCACCGTGCTGACATTTCCGCTCTGGAAGTCGCTGCTCGGTTCGTATCGCATCGTGGCCTGCCTGCGTCACCCGCGCAGCGTCGCGGAGAGCCTAGCCAAGCGCGAGGGCTGGCCCCTCGAGCGCGGACTCGAGTTGTGGCTCGCCTACAACGAGCGGCTGCTGAAGATTCTCGATCAAGAGCAGGACGTCGTCTGGTTCGACTTCGACCTGTCGATGAGCCATATCGAACCCTGGCTGCGCAATGCCTGCGGTCGTCTGGGGCTCGAGTTCAATCAGGCGGCGGTCGAATCGTTCAACGAGTTCAACCGTCATCATCGCCACGCCGACACGCCGGAAGACACGCGGATTCGCGCGGTTTATCAGGATCTTTGGTTCCGCGCCCACCAGGACGACATCTATCAGGCGATGAGCGCCGCGTCGCGCAGCGGAACAGCCGCCACCGAGCGACTGCCGACAGTCTCCGCCACACCGGTAACCAGCATGCCGGTTGTCAGCTCGACGGAATTGGCGGCCGCGCACGAGCGCATCCGCGCCCTGGAACAATCGACCGAAACACTTTCGATGCAGTTGCGTTATCTGGCCGACGCGCATAACTCACATCACACGCTGACGCAGCCGATCGCCCGCGGCTTCGACAAACTCCGGGCCCGTTGGGAAGACATGGAGCGCTGGCAGAAGAAAACCGACGATTGGTCGACGGTCGTCGAGAAGCGCACGGGCAAGTTGATTGCCTCGGTCAAGACGATGACGCAGCAAATCGAGACGATCGAGGGACGTCTCACCGGTCACGACGCGCGCGATCTGCAGCTCGAGAAGATGATCAACAAGTACGGCGACCGCTGGAGCCTGCACGAAGGCCGTCTGTCGCAGGCCGAGGCCTGGGCAAAATCGTTCGAGCAACGCGTCGAGTCGGACATGTCGAAGCGGCTCGCCAAGCAGGATCACCGCCTGGCCGCCTGCGAGCTGTGGATCGCCGAATACGAGCGCAAGGTGGCCGAGTACCGCGCGCGTATGGCCGATTGCGAAAAACTGCTGAATCAATGCGCCGACCGCGTTTCACAGTGCGAAACCGTCGTCTCGGATCTGAGTCGCAGCCGCCTGCGGTGGATGCTCAGCGCCGCCAAGGCCCGCGTGCGCCGCTTGCTGAACTGGCTGGGAATGCGGCGATGGTCGAGTGCCGACGCGGCCGGCCGGACCTCTGGCCAGGTGCCCCCCCCCAAGGGGCACGGCACGGGGCGGCCGACCTCGCGACCGGCGGCAGGACAAAACCTGAGAGTCGATCGCGAGTAATGCCGCACGACCATCGACGACGCGAGACGCTCGCCCCGCGCCGCACGATTCTCCGCGCGGCGTTCGCCGTGTTGCATTTTCTTTGCCAATGGACCGCCTGGCTCGCACGGAATCCGGCCGCGTGGTCGACCACCATCGCGCGCACGCTGCTCATCGTGCGCCAGGGAGGCATCGCCTCGATCTGGGGCGCCGTGCTCTACAAGTCGATCGCGCGACAGTCGGGCACCGATGCGAACGCCTGGTACCAGCGCTATCGACGCCGCGCGGCGCGATCCGATCGTACTCGCGAAGTATGGCCCGGCGATGCACCACTGCTGAGGATCGTCGTCTCGCTGGCATTGCTCGACGAACGTGGCTGCCGCCGGCTGCTCGAAAGCGCCCACGCGCAAGGCTATCCCCATTGGGAACTGTGGTGCCTGGCGCCGGACGGCGCCGAGACTGGCGCCAAGCGTTATGCGGCACACTTCGCCTCCTATGACCCCCGCGTTCGTCTGACGACCGTCGGCGAAAGTGCGCCATTGCTCCTGGCTCGCGACACCATCCAGCGCGAGCTTTACGTGCTGTTGGCCGAACGCGTTCTCGAGTTCGTGCCAGGGGCGTTTGCCCAGCTCGCCGAAGGTGTCGCCACGAGCCACGCCGACGTCGTGTATGGCGACCATCTGCTAGCGGACGCCGACGGCGTTTCGCAGGTGCGCGAGGTGGCGGCCTTGCCGGGCTACTCGTACGAGTATTTCCTCGCGTCGGGCTACTTTGCCGGTGGCGCGGCTGTTTGCGCCCGCGTGCTCGAACAGCTCGACCCAGCCGTGCTCCAGCGAGCTCTCGCCTGCGATTCGTTCGAATTGTTGTTGCACGCCCTCGAACGGGCACATCGGATCATGCACGTGCCGGCGCTCGTGGCGCATTGGAACGTGGCATCCCCGGACCTTGATGAACGTGCGCGGGCCGTGCGGTGGCATCTTGCCTGCGTGGGCCACTCCGACGTAGTTCAAGCCAGGCACGATCTGGGGGTGCTCGATGTTGGGGCAGCGCCAATAAAGGAAATACCCACTCGCCGGGTGGCAATTGTGATTCCTACCCGCGACGCCCGTCCACTGCTCGAACAATGCATCGAGAGTCTGGAAGCGACAGGTGCTCTTGAGCGTGCCGACCTCTGGATCGTGGATCACCTTACCCAGGAACCGGACGCGGTAACGTATCTCGAACGGTTGGCGCAACGGCATCATGTGGTACGCGCCACAGGCGATTTCAATTTCTCGCGCCTGGTGAATCAGGGAGTCGCGGCGGCCGGACGCGATTATTCGCATTACTTACTGCTAAATAACGACATCGAGGCCACCGAGGCGGGCTGGCTCGATCACTTGTTGGCCACGGCCGGACGCCCCGAGGTGGGCGCCGTGGGGGCGACGCTGCTCTATCCCGATGGGGCGATTCAACATGCTGGCGTCGTGCTAGGCATGCGCGGACTGGCCGGTCACTATCATCTAGGAACCAGCTTCCACGACGAGTCGGGTATCCGCCGAACCGCTGTCCCCCCAAGCCTGGTCGCAACTCGCGAGGTGTCGGCCGTCACGGCAGCTTGCGTACTCGTAAGCCACGAAGCATGGCATGCCGTTGGCGGCTTCGATACGAACATCGCTGTCGGTTATGGCGATGTCGATTTCTGTCTGCGACTGCAGATGGCGGGCTTCCGTATTCTTCATGACCCCCACGCCCTCCTCGTGCATCACGAATCGCGCAGCCGTGGGCGAGCCGTGTGGGACCCCCATCCGGCTGACACGAAGTGCTTTTTGCGCCGATATCACGGTGTCATTCTAGCGGGCGATCCTTTCTATAGCCCGTTGCTATCGAACGTGCTTACCCAAGGTCAGTTGGGCGGCACGCTTCCTGGAACGCCGCGCATAACGACGCGGAATATTCCGCGTCCGATTTCCCTGCCAAGGGGAATTATTGACTGTCGGGACGATAACCAAACGCCTGTGACACGTACCGCAGCCTAGTCGCATTCGGCGGCCAACGGGCGTTTGAATTTGGTCCCGTTCGGGTCCCCAAGCAGCAACAAGATGCGCTTGGCCCAGCTACAAGGGACAGGGTAGTTGCATCGTTCCAATCGTGCGACGCACGGGCGCGTTGCAAGCGGTGGCGAGTGTGGATCGCATCTCATTCCCGGCCCCTGTCAAGCGATAGGCGTGCATGGATACTGGCGATAACGCTCGCAGTGCGGCGTTGAAATCATCGAATGGTCATGGCTCGCCGAGCCTGTCTCCGGCCGAGAACGTTCGTTTTGTGCGCCTGGCGGAAGCGTCCAAGGCGGCCCTCTGGGAGTACGATTTCGCGTCCGGACGGCTCTCGGTCGATCCGCCTCCACATCGGCGGCTGGGGTATTCTCCCCAGGAGCTCCCCGATCACGTCGACGCCTACTGGCGGCTCGTGCATCCCGACGATCGACCGCTCGTCTCGGCGGCTTTGGCCGCGCATCTGCAGGGGGCGGCCCCCGAGTTTGTCGTACGCTGCCGACTACGGCAACATGACGGATCGGTGCGGTGGTACCATGCCCAGGCAGCCGTCGAGCGTGATACGTTCGGCCACCCTCAACGACTGCTGGGGAGCATCGTCGACATCACGCGGCAGAAGACGCTCGAGAACGACCGGCGTCTGTCGCGCATCCGCTTCCGCAGCCTGTTCTACAACCTGCCCGTCTCGGCCTGGATCGAAGACTACAGCGACGTCCACCGCTGGACGGTCGGCCTGCGCGCCCAGGGGGTCAGCGACCTGCGAGCTTACCTGGCCGAGCATCGCGACCAGGTGGCGCATGCCATGTCGCTCGTCAAAGTGCGCGAGGTGAACCAGGCATCGCTCGAGTTGCTCGGCGCGGTCGATCGCTCGCAACTGATGCAACAAGCGCTGGCCAGTTTCCGCGAGATGGCCGCCGACGCCTTCCTCGACGGGCTCGTGGCCTACTGGGAAGGCCACACCTACGTCGAGGCGCGAACTCATGCGGTGCGCCTCGATGGCAACCGCGTGGGCTACACAGTACGCCTCTTCGCTCCCAAGAGCGGCCACAAGATCGACTTCAAGAACGTCTTCGTGCTGCTCTTCGACGCCGATGATCGTCGGATCGTCGAAGAGGCACTGCTCCAGACGCGAGCCGAACTCGAGCGCAATGCCAACGAGCGAACCGCCGCGATCGAAGGAATCAATCGGCAACTGATGGCCGAGGCCGACGAACGCCGCCGTGTCGCCTCGGCCCTGCACACCAGCGAGCAGCGCCTGCAGAGCATCCTCGAAAACACGAACGCCGTGGTCTACATGAAGGATCGTACGGGGCGCTATTTGATGATCAATCGCCGCTATGAACACATCTTCAGGATCTTGAAAGAAGAAGTCCTCCGTCGCACCGACGCGGAGATTTTTCCGCCGGCGATCGCCGAATCGCTACGCCAAAATGACTTGCTCGTCCAAACGACCGGCACTCCGCTCGAGTTCGAAGAAATCGTGCCGCAAGAGGATGGCCAGCACCACACGTACCTGTCGGTGAAGTTTCCGCTGCGCGACGAGTCGGGCCAGGTCTCGGCTGTGGGGGGCATCTCGACCGATATCACCGATCGCAAGCGCGCCGAAGAGGCGCTCCGCGAGAGTGAATCCCGCTACCGCCTGCTGGCCGAGCATTCGACCGATATTGTCAGCCGCCATGCGCCGGACATGTCGATCAACTTCGTTTCGCCATCCTGCGCCACCGTGCTCGGCTATGCGCCGGAAGAATTCCTCGGCCTGTCCCCCTACGACTACATTCACCCGGCCGATCTGGCCCAGTTGGAGTCGACGCTGCGCGCCGGTCGAGAAACCTACCGGGTGACCTTTCGCACGCGCCATCGCGACGGGCATTACCTGTGGCTCGAATGCCACGGCCGCGCCGTGATCGATCCCGAAACAGGTCAGACGCGTGAGATCATCAACCATGCCCGCGACATCACCGAGCGCGTGCTGCAACAGGAGCGGATGCAGTCGCTCGAAGGGCAACTGGCGCACGTCAATCGCCTGAGCACGCTGGGAGAGATGGCCTCGGGGCTCGCCCACGAGTTGAACCAACCGCTGGGGGCGATCGCCAACTATGCGGAAACGAGCCTCGCCTCGCTGAACGCCGAGCGTTTCGACCCGGTTCCCCTGCGGAAAGACATGGAACAGATCGTGCGGCTCACGTCGCGCTGCGCCGCGATCATCAAGCATCTGCGCGGCTACGTGAAGCGCGCCCCGGCAGCGCGGGCCGAAGCCGACGTGGCCCGGCTTGTCGAAGAAGTGGTCGAGTTCTGCGAGCGCGAATTGCGGGCCGCCGAAGTGGCGCTCCACGTCTGTTTCGTCGAACGTCCGCTGTGGATCGTCGTCGATTCGATCCAGATTCAGCAGGTGATTCTCAATCTGTTGCGCAACGCGCTCAGCGCCACCTCGGCGTTGCCGGTGGCCGAACGCCGCATCGAGATCGTGGCCGGCTGGACGCGCGAAGATCGGCTCGAGCTGCGGGTCACCAACTCCACCGACGGTGTCGGCGCCAGCCAGTTGGCACGCGTCTTCGAGCCGTTTTATACCACGAAAGAAGAAGGGCTGGGACTCGGACTCACGATCTGCGAATCGATTGCCCGCGCCCACGGCGGATTGCTGACGGCGTCGTTGAGCGACCACGAAACCGTTTCTTTTCGCTTGGAAATTCCACGTCGAGGGGATGATTATGTTGGTCGATGAACCTACGGTCTTTGTGGTCGAGGACGACGAAGATATGCGTCAATCGCTCGAGCGATTGTTGGGCAGCGAAGGTCTGCGCGTCGAATCGTACGCCGGTCCGCAGGCCTATCTCGATGCCTTCGATCCGGCGCGCCCCGGTTGCCTCCTGCTTGACCTGCGACTGCCGGGCATGTCGGGCCTGGAAATGATCGAACGCCTGCACGGCTTTGAGCCGCGGCCGCCGTTCATTGTCATCACCGGCCACGGCGACGTCCCCACGGCAGTGCATGCCATGCACGACGGGGCGCTCGACTTTCTCGAGAAGCCGGTCTCGCGACAAAGCCTGCTCGAACGGGTACACGAGGCGTTGGCCACCGATGCCCAGGCTCGCGCGCGGCACGCGGCGCGCCGCCAGGTCGAAGACCGCCTCAACCGGCTCACGCCGCGCGAACGCGAGGTGCTCGACCTGATGCTCACTGGCACGTCGACGAAATCGATCGCCGAGCGGCTCAAGATCAGCACCAAGACGGTCGAGATTCACCGTGCCAACGTGCGCCAAAAGATGGGGGTCAGCTCCGTTGCCCAACTGGTGCTGATGGTCACGAAGCGCATCGTGCCCTCGCCCGACGTCGACGAGCAGGAAGCGTAACGCTCGCCCTACGGGCGGTCCGGCGCCCCCTCGGGGGGCGGCTTGACGGTCAGCACGCGGCAATTCGCGCGGCGGACGATCGCCTCGGCCACGCTTCCCATCAGCAGGCGCCGCAGCCCCGTGCGCCCGTGCGTGCCCAGCACGATGAGATCGACCCCTTCTTCCTCGGCCAGCCGCACAATCTCGGCGGCGGGGTCGCCCACGATGAGCCGGTGCTCGTAGCGCACGTCG
Source organism: Pirellulales bacterium (assembly GCA_019636335.1). Lineage (NCBI taxonomy): Bacteria > Pseudomonadati > Planctomycetota > Planctomycetia > Pirellulales > Pirellulales bacterium. Next base: position 86,950 of record JAHBXR010000017.1, on the reverse strand, counting down.
GGCGCGTTCGGCGTCACGGCCTTGAGCATCGCCACGATCTGCTCGTTGTTCGGGTCGGGCACGCCGTAGTACATCTCGCCGCCGCCGTACGCGGTGGGGGGCTCCTCGACGTGAACGATCAGGAGCAAAGCGCCCGACTCGCGCGCCAGGGCCGTCGCCTCGCGCAGGCCGGCGTCGCTCGAGGTGGAAAAGTCGGTCGGGAAGAGGATTTTCTTGGCTTGCATGGCAGTAGCTCCTATTCTTGGCACGGAGCTGATCGCGAATCCGACCGAGCGCCACCTTCCTAATTTTTGCGCTGTGGGCAACGTGCGACAACCCCCTGTCGCAACGCCGTACCACGGCCAACGACCTCAGCCCCAACGGGGCCCAATAGGGTAGCCCAGGCCAACGGCCTGCCGGATGGGAATGCAATCGCCTTCATGCCGGGCGATTTCCAGGTGAGCGAGTCGGACATCTTACCGTTCAGCATCCACACCAGCTCTTGCTCGACGATGGCAGTAGCGTGGCGATCTCGGCGGCGCTACGCGAGCTTTAGTCGGCCTTGCTGCTGCCATTCTCGCGGAACAGCAGTGCGAATACCACCAGGACGACGGCCGCCATGGCCGCCGGCACCAGCCAGATGCTGCGCCAGTCGTGGACTCCTTCAGCAGTTTGGAAGGCCTGCACGACGTCGCCCGAGATCCATGTGCCGATGAACCCGCCCACGCCCAGGGTGACGAAGGCGATGAATCCCTGCGCCGAGGCGCGAATGCTCTTCGACGCCTGCTGGTCGACGTAGATCTGCCCGGTGACGAAGAAGAAATCGTAGCAGATACCGTGCAGCAGAATGCCGATGGCGAGCATCCAGAATAGTTCACTTCCGTTGCCAAAACCGAACAGCACATACCGTGCGGCCCAACACGCCATCCCCACCAACAACATGTACTTGACCCCCAATCGCACAAAGAAAAGGGGCATGAGCAGCATGAATCCGATTTCGGACACCTGCCCCAGAATCATGATCGAGGCAGCATACGGCACCTTGATTTCGTTCAAGAAGACGTTTGTCCAGGCGTAATAGAACTGCAACGGAATGCAGATCAGAAACGAGCAGATGACGAACACCGCGAAGGGCCAACGCTTCATGAGTTTGAGCGCGTCGAGTCCCAAAACCTGCCGCGCGGTAATCCGCCCCTCGGGATTCGCCGGCGGAGTATGCGGCAGGAAGAAACAATAGAAACCCAACACGAGAGACGTTACCGCGGCGATGCGCATGGGAGTAGCTGCCGCCTCGATGCCGGTGTAGCCCAAGAGCTGCGCGAGTCCCAATGCCAATCCGGCCGCAATCCAACCGCCTGTCCCCAGCACGCGAACGCGGGGGAATTGCGTCTCGGGGTCGCTCATGTGATGGAACGAGAGCGAGTTGGTCAGCGCCAACGTCGGCATGTAGCACAAGTAATAAACCAGCAGCACCGGATAGAGCAGCCCGAAGCTATCCACGTACGAGGCATAGAACAACACCCCCGCCCCCACCAGGTGCAGCGTGGCCAGAATGCGTTGCGTGGCGAAAAATCGGTCGGCCACCATGCCCACGATAAAGGGAGAGATCATGCCGGCCAGGGCCGCCGTGCCGTAGATCTTGCCCACCTGGTCGCCGGTGAACTTCTGCGTCTGGCTGAGATAGGTCCCCAGCGTGACCCACCAAGCGCCCCAGACGAAGTATTGCAGAAACATCATCACCCCCAGCTTGCCCCAGGTCGTCACCGTGAACAGGGGCGTGCCCGACTCCATGTTGGGAGCTTCGTAGGGATTGCGCGTCATCGTGCGGGTCACCTTGCAGCGGGCGTCGTGGGGTCTCGAAACGGATCAATTCGGGCGGTCGATCGGCGGCCAGCCCGGTCGCAAAGCGAGCCATTCTAGGGGCAAGCGGGCCGCGAATGAACCCTTGAACAGCGTTCGGCCGGCGGAATGCCTTCGGCCGCACCGGGCGACCCCCTCGAGTCGGCCAAAATCTCGTTTACAGCCCCCATTCCGCCGGTCAAACTGAATTAAACCTGCTCGCCCGGCCGCGGCCCGAGCAACGCCCCGGTTCGTCCGCCGCCGACACTGCCCGCGCCCCTACTTGAACCTCACGCATCTGGAGATGTGTTCGATGAAACGTGCTTTGTTCGCCGCGCTTCCCGCCCTGGCTCTGGTCACCTGCGTGGCCCTGGCCGATGAGGCCAAGCCCGACGCCGACGGCTGGGTCGAACTGTTCGACGGCAAGACCCTCACAGGTTGGAAGGCCAGTGAGAAGCCGGAAAACTGGACCGTCGAAGAAGGCACCATCACCGGCCGCGGCGAACGCAGCCACCTCTTCTATGTCGGCTCCGATCCCGATCATCCCCAGGAGTTCGAGAACCTCGAGTTCATCGCCGACGTGAAACTCAACAAAGGGGGCAACTCGGGCATGTACTTCCGCACCGCGTTCGGCCCCGGCTGGCCGAAGGGGTACGAAGCGCAAGTCAACAACAGCAGCGGCGACCCGGTGAAGACGGGCAGCCTCTATTACCTGAAGAAGGTCTTCGAGCAGCACGTCCCCGACGACACCTGGTGGACGCAGCACGTCATCTGCAATGGCAATCACATCGTGATCAAGGTCAACGACAAGGTGCTCGTCGACTTCGTGGATGAAGACAACACCTACAAGCAGGGCCTGCTCGCGCTGCAACAGCACGACCCGGGCAGTGTCGTCCACTACAAGAACCTGAAGGTCAAGAAGCTGCCGTAATGCCCACACGCGGCCGTTTCGCGCCGACCATTCGCCTTTCCCGGAGCTAGAGAAGCCATGTTTCGCCGAATCGTCCTCCTGAGTTGCCTGGCCTTGGCCACCTGCGCAAGTGGCGGTCTGGCCGCGGCCGAAGATGCCATCCTGCAAGACCTGTACGGCAGCGGAGTCCACGCCTACTTCGCCGGGCAAACGCAGCAGGCCGACGAGTACCTGACCGCCGCGATCGACGGTGGCAGCGAGGATCCTCGCTGTTACTACTTCCGCGGGCTGGCCCGGCTGCGTGAAGGGCGCCGCGCGGATGCCGAGACCGACTTTACCAAGGGCGCGCAACTCGAGAACGGCAACAGCCAGCGCTTCTACGACGTCAGCCAGGCCCTGCAACGCGTGCAAGGGCAGGCCCGTATGATGATCGAGCGCTATCGTGGCGCCGGTCGACTGGCGGCGATTCGCGAAGCCGAGAAAGAACGCGCCGCGCGCTACCGCCGCACCGAAAGTGGCGAGGGCGTGCTGACGGTCGATACACCAGTGCCCGGTGGTGAAGTCGCCACGCAGGTCGAAGACCAGTTGGGCGATACGATCGCGGTACCGCCGGCGGCCACCGAACCGGCCTTCGACGACACGCCGCTGGGCGAAGCCCAAGTGATGGAGACCGAGCCGGTCTCCGATTCCTCCGAGGCGGACGATCCCTTTGCCGACGTGCCCACGCCGGTCAGCCCTGAACCGACCGATGTCCCGAACACGCCGGCTGGCCTTCCGCCGGTCGAGACCATGCCGGCCGAACCAGCCAGCGACGATCCATTCTCCGCGCCCTTCGAGGAGACGCCCGATCCGGCGTCGAGCGATGCGGCCGACCCGTTTGGAACGCCAGCACCTGCGCCTACGACACTCGTGCCGGCCGCTCCGGCGGACGCCGCTGATCCGTTCGGCAGTCCAGCCGAGACCGCGCCGGCGCCAACGGACGAGGCCGACCCGTTCGCCAATCCGCCGGCCGAAACTCCTCCGGACGTTCCGTCTCCCAGCGACGAGCCCGATCCTTTCACGACGCCCCCCGCCGACGGTTCGATGCCGGCAGAGACGGGCACGCCAACGTCACCTCCTCCTGCGCCGGCTGACGATGCGGCCGATCCGTTTGCCACGCCACCGGCAGAGACGACGCCTTCGGTGCCCGCTCCGGTCGAGACCGACGCGGCCGATCCGTTCGCCACACCAGCGCCGGCCTCCGCGCCCGCCAGTGCTGCACCTGTTCCTCCTGCGCCGGTGGATGCGGCCGATCCGTTTGCTGATCCTGGGGCGGGGGCTGCCGTGCCGGCCGAGCCTTTGAGCGAAGACACGGTGCCCGCGCCACCGGCGGCGACGAATCCCCTGGCCGACGACACGCCCCTGGGAGAGGCACAAGTAATGGAAACCGAACCCATTTCGGATCCTTCTCAAGCCGACGATCCCTTCGCCGACGTGCCGACCCCCGTGACGCCGCGGGCGAACAGTGCGCCGAACACGACGGTGCCGGCTGCCAACGCGGTCGCGCCGATAACCGCGACTCCGGCGACGGGCTCGGTGCTCCCCGGCACGACTCCGGCTCAAACGCCAGCGGCCACTCCGCTGCCGGCTCGTGCCGCTGGGGCTCCCGCCTCGCCGAACACACCGGCGGCCAATCCCGTGCTCCCCACGCCCGCCACGCCGGCCACTTCGACGCCCAACCCGGCGAACTCGATCGACGATCCCTTCGCGGAATGAACCGTCAGGCCACGGTTTGAATTCGTCTACTGTGCAAGTAGATGATTGAGCCTATTGCTCGTAAGGAATCTTCGCGCTCTTTGCGTCTTCGCGGTGATTTTTTTGTTCCATCCCACCAGGCGTATCGGCTGCCCCCTTAAGGGCGATCCCGGCTACTTCGCCTTGGCCGGTTCGATCTTGGGAAAGAGCGGTTCCACCTTGCCGTCGGCCGTCAAAGCGGCGGTGACGCGCAGATCTTCCACCAGCGCGGGGCGTGTCGCGATCTGGTCGTAACCCGCCTCGGCGAAGGGCGTCGGAAAATTGAAGCCGGCGTAGATTCGCTCGGCGGCGCGCGGCAGGAAGGGCCGAATCAGAATGGCCGCCACGCGGACCGCCTCGGCCAGGTTCGCCAGCACGCGGTTGCAGGCGGCCAGGTCGTACTCGGGCTTCTGCGGATTCGCCAGCAGCCAGGGACGCTGCTCCTCGATATAGCGATTCGCACGGTCGAGCACCTGTCGCCAGATCGTTTCCAGCGCCAGGTTGTAGCGGCATGCCTCGATATCCTCGGCAATGCCGCGCACCGTGGCCAAGAGATCAAGATCGCCGAAGACTTCGCTCGGCGCCACGTCGCGCGAGCCGGCCAGCACGCCATCGAAATAGCGCTGCGCCATGCTGGTCGTGCGGCTGAACAGGTTGCCCAGGTTGTTCGCCAGATCGGCGTTGTAGCTGGCCACGAAGCGCGAAAAGCTGAACTCGCCGTCGCCGCCGAAGGGGCACTCGCGCATGAAGTAATAGCGGAAGGCATCGCTCGAAAACTCACGTACGATATCCATCGGCTCGATCACGTTGCCGAGCGATTTCGAGATCTTCTGCACTTCGTCGGTGGCCTCGTTCTTCACGTAGACGAAGCCGTGGGCGAAAACCTGCCGCGGCAGCTCGACGCTCGCGCTCAAGAGCATCGCCGGCCATAGCGCACAGTGGAACCGCGTGATGTCCTTGCCGATGAAGTGGACGTCGGCCGGCCAGAAACGTTTGAAGAGCGCCTCGTCGGTGCCGTAGCCGATGCCCGTGATGTAGTTCAACAGCGCGTCGAACCAGACATAGATCTTGTGTTCGGCATCCCAGGGCACGTCGATGCCCCAGGTGAAATCGCGGCGGCTGATCGAGATGTCTTCCAACCCGCCGCGCACCAGGCTCAAAATCTCATTGCGGCGCGTCTCGGGACGAATGAAATCGGGGCGCTCGTCGTACAGCGCGAGCAGTCGCTCCTGATAGCTCGACAGCCGGAAGAAGTAATTCTCTTCCTCGACGTGCTTCAGCTCGCGGTTGGGATGGTTCGGACAGCGGCGCTCCGGCGAGAGTTGGCTTTCGGTCTTGAACTCCTCGCAGCCTTCGCAATAGAGCGCCTGGTAGTTCTTCTTGTAGATGTCGCCCGCTTCGTAGACCTTGGAGATGAACTTCTGGCAGCCGATGCGGTGCCGCTCTTCGCTGGTCTGGATGAAGTCGTCGTACGAGATATCGAGCGCCCCCCAGACCTCGCGAAACTGGCGGGCCATGTCGTCAACATAAGGCTTCGGCTCGAGCCCGAGTTGCTCCGCCCGCTCGACGACCTTGATCGTGTTCTCGTCGTTGCCCATGAGAAAATAGACCGGCCGCCCCTGCTGGCGCCGATAGCGTGCCTGGACGTCAGCGCCAATTTTCTCGAAGGCCGTGCCGATGTGCGGCCGGCTGTTCGGGTAGTCGATGGCGGTCGTGAGATAGAACTTTTCGGACATGGTGGGGCGTCGATTCCGCAGGTGGACACGAGACAATCACGAGAGCGAACGTCAGCCGGGGCAGCGTGCGGGCATTGTAGCCGACCGTGCTCGCGGCCGGCAGACGAGTCCGTCGCACACGCAAGTCTAGGTTATGTCGGGCTTTGAGCAGAGCACGCGCGGGAGCAATGATCGGGTGAAATCACCGCGTGCTAGCAGCCCTTGGTACGATGGACGATTCCTAACCCGAAGCGTGAGCGAGGGGGCATTACAATCGATGTTGTTTCCAAGAATCCCCGCGCTGACGCTTCGGGTTAAGTTCGAGACGCCATCGCGCCACAAGGTGGTTCGCTCGATTGGCCGATTTTTGGCACGGCGCGTGCATCTCTGAAACTCGTCGGTCTTGGCGGACGACCGCGTTCGCCGGGCTCGAAGCGTCTCAAGTGGTTCCACGACCGCTGTTTTGCTCGCTGGATGGGGGCAGTGGTCGAAATCGAGCCGCACGATTGGGATTGTAAGAAATGCCGTGGGCGTGCAATATGCCGCCCTTCGTGACCCAAAGTTTTGGTGGTTCGCTACGACAACCCGCCGTCGCACGGTTCTGCCCGAAACAGAATCGGCCACTCGCGCAAGAGGCGCAGTGACAGCGACACGGTCGGGCGAGCCTTTTGATGGCAACAGGGAGGTTGCGCCAGCCGTTGAAGCTCGGGCCCTGTCCGCGCTCGGACCGCCGGTCCGCCAGAGCTTCAATCCCCGTCCGCGGCTGCCGTTCTCTTCGCTGCGCCGTCGTTCGCCGTTCCGCACGGCACGTGCGTGACGGCGAAAAACGCAGCTCTAGATCCAAGGAGGGATCGATGGCCACGCTTCAGGCGGCCTTCGTCGCGTTTTCGTTGCTGGGGGCCAGCGACACGGTTCTCGTCGACTTCTCGGCCGATTGGTGCGGACCGTGTCGACAGATGGAACCCGCGGTCAACCAACTCGCCGCGGCGGGTTATCCGGTCCGCAAGGTGAACATCGATCGCGAACGCGAGCTCGCCGCCCTCTACCACGTGCAAAGCATTCCCTGCTTCGTGCTGTTGGTCGACGGGCGCGAAGTCGATCGCACGGTCGGCTCGACCAGCCTCGAACACCTGCAATCGATGATGCACAAGGCGGGAGTCTACCCGTCCAACAGCGCCGGTGGTCATGCGCGCGGTCAATCGCCCGATTATGCTCCTCCGGCGGTCGTCACGGCGCCCGTCGCTCCCTTGGTCCCGGTAACCATGCCAGCCACGACGAGCAACGCTCCGCTGGCCGCGGCGGTCTCTGCTCCGGCGCCGGCAGCGCCGCAGATGCTACCATCGACGCCGGCCATGCCTTCGAACAACCACAGGGCCGCCGATCGCGCCACGACCCCGGAAGCGATCATGGCCGCGAGCGTCCGCATCAAGGTACAAGATCCCGACGGCCAGTCGGGGGGCAGCGGCACGATCATCGACGCCCGCGAAGGCGAGGCGCTCGTGCTGACGTGCGGTCATATCTTTCGCGATTCGAAAGGGCAGGGAAAGATCACCGTCGATCTCTTCGGACCAGGCGCCCCGCAGGGCGTTCCCGGCGAGCTGATCTATTTCGACGATAAGACGGACCTGGGCATCCTGGCCATTCGTCCGGGCGTGCCCGTCGTGCCCGCTCGTATCGCCCCCGCCCATTACGCACTGCAACCCGGCCAACCGGTGACCAGCATCGGCTGCAATGGCGGCGCCGATCCGACCGTGCAGCAGAGCAAGATCGACTCGCTCAACAAATTCCTCGGTCCGCAAAACATTCAGGTCGCGGGCCAGCCGGTCGAAGGTCGCAGCGGCGGGGGGCTCTTCAGCGCCGAAGGCTACACGATCGGCGTCTGCAACGCGGCCGACCCCACGGACAACCAGGGATTGTTCCGCGGACTCGAAGCGATCCAGAAGTTGCTCGACGAACAGCAACTGGGCTACGTGTATCAAGCGGCGCCCGGTGCGTCCGCGGCCGGTCTTGTAGCAAACGCGGCGCCTGCCACGATCGAACCCCCCAGTGCCGAAGGTTGGATGCCGGTGACCCCGCCAGCGATGCCTGGCCACATGCCCGCGCCCGAGCCGACGGCGATTGCCGCCACGCCGCCCGACGCTTCGGCTCCCTCGGGACAATACGTGCCCGCCGCGATGCTACCGGCGAGCCATCATCCTGGTCCGGCGGCGGGCGTGGCGGTCTTGCGTGACGTGGCGGGGACGCAGCCCGACGCGGCCACGCTGGCCAGGCTGTCGCCCCAGGAACGTGCCGCGCTCGAAGCGATCAACAAGCATTCCGGGGGCGCCGAAGTCATCTGCGTCGTGCGTCCGCTGGCCGATCCTCGCGCCAAGAGCGAGATCATCGTGCTCGATCACGCCTCGCCCGCCTTCCTGCAGCAACTGGCCGCCGAACGCCAGGTGCAAGACGCGCGGCATCTCACGTCGACGTCGTCGCAGAACGGTGGCTTCCGCCCGCTCCGCCCGAGCGGCGTCGTGACGCAGAGGTAGTAGTCGATCTATCGATGAATGTCAGGTTGAGGGTAGAGTCTTCTGGTTCGCTTTTTGGGGAGAGCCACCTGTCCCGTGCCTGACATTGAGCGATAGACCTTCATAGAAGGTCAGGTACCCCGTACCTGACACGGTTCGACGTGGCGAACTCGAAAGACTGTCAGGTACGGCGTACCTGACCTACATGAGCTGCCATTCAGACAAAGTGGCACAGGTTGGCAGCCTGTGCCACTTGCTGTTTCTAATGCGAATCCTGATTTGACTACTCACTCTCGCCCGCCTAACATCGTGGCTCACGAGAAGCCACGACATGACGCGGAACGATCACGAAACGAGTTATGTCCTGGCCCTGGACCTGGGGAGTGGTGGCCCCAAGGTGGCGCTCGTCTCGGAGCGCGGTGAGATTCTGGCCAGCACCCGCCGTTCGACCACCACGTATCTCGTCGGCGAACGCGGCGTCGAGCAGGATCCCGAGGAGTGGTGGTCCACGATCTCGGATGCCGCACGCGAGATCCTGGCACGTCAGCTCGTTCCGCGCGAACGCATCATCGCCGTCGCCTGCACCAGTCAGTGGTCGGTGACGACCCCCGTCGATGCCGAGGGCCGCGCGCTGATGCGGGCCGTTCACTGGATGGATGGCCGGGGCGCTCCCTACACCAAGGCGATGACCGATGGGCTCGTGAAGATCAGCGGGTACAGCCTGCCCACGCTCGTGCGCTGGATTCGCAACACCGGCGGCGTGCCCACCCACTCGGGCAACGACGTGCTCGCGCATCTGTTGTTCATCAAGCACGAGTGTCCCGACGTGTATCGCCAGGCGGAGGCGCTCCTCGAGCCGATGGATTACATCAACCTGCGGCTTACGGGTCGCACGGCGGCCTCGCATGCCACGATTTTTCCTTACCTGCTGACCGACAACCGCCGCAATCCGGGTATCGTCTACGCCGACTCGCTGATCAAAGCCGCGGGGCTCGATCGCGCGAAGCTGCCCGAGCTGTTGCCCGTCGATACGATCCTGGGCACGGTGCTGCCCGCGGTGGCGCAAGACTGGGGCCTTTCGCCGCAGACGCAGGTGGTGATGGGCATGTGCGACACGCATGCCGCGGCGTTGGGTTCGGGCGCCGTGGCCGATGGTGAGGTACACGTCTGCATCGGCACGTCGTCGTGGATTACCTGTCATGTGCCCTTCAAGCGGACCGACTTGTTCCGCTATATCGCCACGATGCCCTCGGCCTTGAAGGGCAAGAACATGGTCGTTTGCGAGGTGCTGGCGGCCGGCAAGTGCGTCGAGCTATTCGTCAAGGAGTGGTTTGCCGACCATTTCACCGCCGTGGGGGGCGATCGCTATGCCGAGTTCGAGCGGCTGGCGAGCAGCGCGCCGCCGGGCTGCGAGGGGCTCGTCTTTCTGCCGTGGCTCGGTGGAAGTGGGCCCCCCACGAGCGATAGCACGGCACGAGGCGGTTTTATGAACTGGTCGCTGCGGACCACCCGGGCCCAGGCGGCCCGTGCCGTGCTCGAGGGAATCGCCTACAATCTGCGTTGGGCGCTCGAGGCGGTCGAACGCTTCATCGGGAAACGTCAGCCGCAACTGCGCTTTATCGGCGGCGGCGCGCAATCGGCGCTGTGGTGCCAGATTCTCGCCGACGTGCTCGATCGCCCGATCGTGCAGGTAGCGGAGCCGAATCAATCGATCGCCCGCGGGGCGGCCTTGTCGGCCTTCGTGGCCCTGGGCAAACTGCGCGTCGAGGAACTGTCGCAGCGCGTGGCTTTGGGCCACACGTATCGGCCGGACGCCCGCCGGCGCGATTTGTATGAACGAGTCTTTCGCGAGTTCCAGAAGTTCTATCACGCCAATAAGCCGATCTTCGGACGGCTCAATACACCCCCCGCGGAATAAGTGAGGTCTTTCGATGTCCGAACAGAACACCGTCGCCACCGATCCGCTGTCGATGATCGACCAGATGATGCATCCCTATCGCGGCGAGTTGGGCATCACGACCGAGATTCCCCAGCAGGGGCGCAGCCGTGACGAGATCTTCGCCCTGATGCAAGAGCTGCGCGGACGCGAGATGCCGCGTTGGAAAGAGGGTTACGCCTCGGGTTCCGTCTACCACGGCGATGAATCGCACGTCGACTATCTGAACCAGATCTACGCCGTGCAGTCGCAGGTCAACCAGTTGCATTCGGATCTCTGGCCCAGTGCCGCGAAGTTCGAGGCCGAGATCGTGGCCATGACGGCGAACATGCTGGGGGCCGGCCAGACGACCGCGCCGTTCGGCTCGCCCGAGGGCATTTGCGGTTCGGTCAGTTCGGGCGGCTCGGAAAGCATTCTGCTGGCGATGAAGACCTACCGCGATTGGGCCGAGGCGACGCGCGGCATCACGCGGCCGGAACTTGTCGTGCCCGTCTCCGCGCACGCCGCCTTTCACAAGGCGGGGCAGTATTTCCGCATCGAAGTGAAGAGCATTCCGCTCGACGAGCAGTTCCGCGCCGACGTAAAGGCTGCCGAGGCGGCGATCACCGAAAACACGATCGCCCTGGTCGGCTCCGCGCCGAATTTTCCCTTCGGCACGATCGATCCGCTCGAAGAAATGTCGGAGATCGCGCAGAACCGCGGCATCGGTTTCCACGTCGATGCGTGCCTGGGCGGTTACTTTTTGCCCTGGGCCGAAAAGCTCGGCGCGCCGGTGCCGAAGTTCGACTTCCGCCTCCCGGGCGTCACCTCGATGTCGTGCGACACGCACAAGTACGGCTACGCCCCGAAGGGAACCTCGACGGTACTCTACCGCGGCGAGCAACTGCGGCGCTATCAATACTTCACGATCGCCGATTGGCCGGGGGGGTTGTACTACTCGCCAACCTTCTCGGGCAGCCGTCCCGGCGGACTGAGCGCCGCCTGCTGGGCCGCGCTCGTCACCATCGGCGAAAAGGGCTACCTCGACGCCACGCGACAGATCCTCGACGCCGTGGCAATCATGAAGCGGGGCGTGGCCAGCATTCCAGGTTTGCGCCTGCTGGGCGATCCGCTGTTTGTCTTTTCTTTCGCGGCCGACGACATCGACATCTACCAGGTGCTCGACCAGATGTCGTATCGCCGCTGGGCGCTCACCGGTTTGCAGCGTCCGGCCGCCATTCACGTGAGCCCCACCTTGCGTCTGGCACAGCCCGGCGTGGCCGAGCGGTTTGTCGAGGACCTGCGAGCTTCGGTCGAGTACGTGCGCAACACGCCGAACATCGAAGGGGGCATGGCGCCGATCTACGGCCTGGCGGCGGCGATTCCCGACCGTTCGTTCGTCCACGACATGCTCAAGCAGGTGATGGACATCTACTACCGTCCATAAAGCGAAGGCGGCGATTGGCCGTTTCACGCGATCTTCATTCCGCTGGCAAGCTGCGCATTCTGCGAGAAGTTTGCTTCGTATGCCGGTATTTGCCGCCACACAGTGGCGAGAGGCAAAGCCGCGCGCCGATGGAAATGCTGCGCCTGTGATGAAGATTCCGATTGGACGGTGCGCGCCCAGGAGTCGCGCGGGGCGTCGGCGCGCGGATCTGTGAGCTAGATTTGCCTAGCGCGCCTTCCGGTGAATAATTTGCCGAAGAGCGCCGCGCCGTCGATCACCATGCCTCGCCACCGAGGAGTCGCTAGCAGTGCTGTGCCACGTTCGTACGCTCGAGATGCTGTCCGCGGTCGCCTTGCTTTTCGTGTCGTTCGTGCCAGCAGCGCAGGCGCAGTCGCCGCCGGCGAAGAAAGTCTCGACACCGTCGCCGCTGAAGCTCGCCAAGCCCATCGGCACGGCGCCGGGCGAGCTGGCGCCCAAGCCGGGGGAGCATCCGCTGCGGCCCTTGATCCGCTGGGGTACCGAGGCCGCCGAGGCATTTCGCCAGGTGCCCGGCTACAGTTGCACGCTCGTCAAACGCGAGCGTCTCAACGGCGAGCTCGGACGATACGAGCGCCTCGAGATGAAGGTCCGCCACGAGCCATTCAGCGTGTATGTGAGCTTTCCCGGCGCCAAGGGTAAGCCGCTGCAAGAGGTGATCTTCGTCGAGGGACAGAACAACGGCATGATGTGGGCCCACTCGGATCGCTACAAGATGATGGGCACGGCCTCGCTCTATCCCGACGGACGCCGGGCGCTGCAAGAAAGCCGCTACCCGCTCACCGAGGCGGGCATGCTCAACTTGATCGAGCGCCTGGTCACCATCGCCAAGAGCGATGCCCGCTACGGCGAGTGTGACGTGAAGATCGACCGCAACGCCAAGATCGACGAGCGTCCCTGCATATGCATCGCGGTGACGCATCCCACGCCGCGCAAGCAATTTCGCTTCCATCACGCGCGGGTCTACATCGACAGCCAGTGGCACGTGCCGGTGCGGTACGAATCGTATAGCTGGCCGCAGAAGGCGGGCGACAAGCCGATCCTGCTCGAAGAGTACACGTATCTGAACTACCAGTTCGATCGGCCGCTCGAAGACCGGGACTTCGACATCCGCAACCCGGCCTACTTCTTCCCCGAGCCGGATAAGGTCTCGAGCGGCGAATTGGCAGCCGAGTAGGTGGACAACAATACCATCGACTACACGAAGATATCCGACGTGCAGTCGCCGCCGGGGTAGCGCATTTCGTGGGCGCGGGCCGCGCCTTGCGGTTCGAGGCCGAAGTCGACGAGGAAATCCTCGTTCAACGTGAGGCCCCCCTTCTCCGTGTCGCAATCAACCTGCAAGAGCACCGAGCCCGCCTGGGCCATGTCGGGATAGAACTGGTTGTCCCACACGCTGTAGAGGGAGTTGGTCACGTAGAGCCGACGGCCGTCGAGGCTCAACTGCAGCATCTGCGGACCGCCGATCAACTTGCGGCCGCGGAACTCGGGGTTCTTGCCCAGCAGGCCGCCGCACCACAACTGCCCCACGAGCTTCGGCTTCGCCGGGTCAGTGATGTCGTACTGGCGGATATCGCCGTGTAGCCAGTTCGAGAAGTAGAGATAGCGGTCGTCCATCGAAAGAAGCAGATCGGTGATGAGTCCCGGGATGGGAGCGTCACTCCCCGGCGGCGTGGCGCTTTCGACCTCGATCACCTTCTCGACCTGCCACTGGTCTCCCGGCTTGTGCCAGTGCCACATCGTGCTCGACAGCGCGGCGCCGACGAAGCCGTGCGTGCTGGCGGGATCGTGGTGGAAGCGTACCTCGAGCGGGATGAGCCCCGTGCCGCCGAGATCGACCGTCTGCGCGATCTTGCGTGCCTGCCAATCCCAGAAGTGAATCTGCTGGCCGAACTTGCCCGCCTCGACCTCTTTCGGACTGAAGCCGGTTTGATAGGTCTTGGGCGCGGCCCATTCGCTCGAGACCATCACGTTGTGGCGGGGCTGGTACCAGAAGTCGTAGTTGAACTTCATGCCGCCTAGATCGCGTTCCCAGCGGCCGGCCACGTCGAACTTGTCGTCGAGCAGCAGAAAGCCGCCGGGGCCGTTGCCGGCGGCATCCCCCAGCATCGAGATCATCACCTGCCCGTCGGCCAGGCAGTGGACCGTGTGGGGCGCGCTGAGATTCACCTGCTTCTTCACCACGTCGGGATCGAGCACCTTGACCAGCTTCGGCGCGCGGGAATCGTGCGTGTCGACGATATGAATGCGGCTCGAGGCGTTGCCCGGCACGATCAAGTAACGGCGGTGTTTCTCGCCGTCGCCGTGGCAACTGCTGCACGTGTTCCAGCCGAAGTGATGCAGCTCGTCGCCGACGTAGGGCATCGGCAGGCGGTGAATCACTTGCGAGTACGTAGGCGATTTCGGATCGACGTCGATCGTGGCCAGGTAGTCGGGCTTCTTGACCGGCGTGCCGGCATAGAGGGCCACGGTGTAGAGCAGCTCTTCGCGCGGCGCTTGGATCGCTTCGGCGGGCGAAGCGAAGCCGGGCCCACAGCAGGCCTCATCGGCGTGAGTTTGGGTCGCGCCGAGGGCACGCGCGGCGAACGAACCGGAGAGGGTAGTCGCCGCGGCTGCCTGCAAGAACTCGCGTCGTCGCATGGTTCGGCTCCGCTACTAAGGGGGCGCGCCGATCTACGCAACTACCTGCGACGGCGCGCAGATTATGGTAGACGGTCTCGCCAGCGCCGCACAACGAGACAGACGAATTATGAAGAAACCCGTCGCATAACAAGGACGGACCAGACGCCGGAGTGAACGGGTCCAGCCCCGTTGAGGCTGTGCCGCCGCACGACACGCGGCCGACTCGATGGGCGCTCGTGGGCGAAAGGAACGCGGGGAGCGTTACTTCTTCTTCTCGACGTGCATCGTGTGCTTGCGGAGACGGGGCGAGTACTTGCTAAGCTTGAGCTTCTCGCCCCCCGTCTTGCGACGGAGCGTGTAGTTGTAGTCGCCGGTCTCCTCGCAGACGAGGAACACGGTCTCGACCTTCTTCTTCGACTTGGCCATCCGAAAAAACTCCTCGAGATAAAAAAGTGGTCTGCCGGCGGGCCGGGCCATATCCTGGTGCGTGTTGCAGAGGAGGCCGCGGCGGCTCGGCCGATCTGTCCCACTCTCGCCGGCAGGGGCGCAGGGACAAGCTGTTCGATTGAAGGCCGCCCAGTATAACGCCTTGGGGTAGCCGATCACCAGCCCCAATTTCGCGGCCGAGTAGCTGAAAAGGGCGAATTGGTGGGGCGATGGGGCCGGCTGGCGTGGCCGAGAGGGGTGTTTCTCCACAAGAGGCGACGTGCCTTGTTGCGAACGAATGTCCGGATGCGACTGAGCAGACGGCCCATTCACGCCGCGCGGCGTTCCCTGGCCCCTGCCGTTTCCGTGAGGGAAAGCAGCAGATCGATGGTGCGCGTGGTGGCCCCCAATTGCTGGGCCACGAGTTGCCTGGCTCGCCGCCCCAAGGCCGCGGCCTCTTCCGGGGCATCGAGGGCCCGGCGGACGAAAGCGGTCAGTTCCTGCCCGTCCCGGACGACCTCGGCTCCCCCGGCCGCCAGCAGCGTTTCGACCACGTCGCGGAAGTTCTGCGTATTGGGGCCAAAGCAGGTAGCCACGCCGTAGGCGGCCGGCTCGATCATGTTCTGGCCGCCGCGCTGCGTCAGGCTGCCCCCGACGAAGCCGACCGTTGCGGTCCCCCACCAGGCCCCCAGCTCGCCGATCGTGTCGACCAGCAGCACGCGCGCCTCGGGCGATGGCCGCTTGTGATGGGGACCAAGTTGCGAACGTCGCACAAAGGGGACGCCTCGCGAGCGCAGCATCTCGGCCACCTCGTCGAACCGCTCGGCATGACGGGGGACCAGCACCAGCCGCAGCTCTGGATGGTGGGGTCGGCAACTCAGGAAGGCGTCGACCGCCAGCGATTCTTCGGGATCTTGGGTGCTGCCGGCCACGAAGACGGGGTCTTCTGGCGCGATGCCCGCCAGCGCCGCCAGCGCCCGGGTCGAGGTGTTCGAGCGGTCGGTCTGGGCGCCGTCGTACTTGAGCGACCCGGTGACTTGCACGCGATGGGCCGGCGCCCCGAGCGCGCGAAAGCGCGCAGCGTACTCCTCGTTTTGCGCGGCCACGAGATCGACCCCCCGGAGCAGCCGGGCCGCGAGCCAGCCGATGCGCTCGTAGCCGCGAAAACTTTTGGCGCTGAGCCGCCCGTTGATGACGGCGACTCGGGCGCCGCGGGTGCGGGCCGCGGCGATCAGATTGGGCCATAGTTCGAGCTCGGCCAGCACGAGCAGGTTGGGCCGGACGCGCGACATCGCCGCGCGGACCGCCCAGGTGAAATCGAACGGGCAGTAGAAGACGAGTCGCCCGGCGAAACGCTTCCTGGCCAATTCATAGCCGGTGACGGTGCTCGTCGAGATGACGCATTCCCAATCGGGCTGGCGTTCCTCAAGCTCGGCCACCAGCGTGCGGAGCAGGTTCACCTCGCCCACGCTGACGGCGTGCAGCCAGACGCAGTAGCGGTCATTCGTGCGTCGCGGCACGCGACCGGTCAACTTGGCGCGCCAGCCGCCGCGGCGCTTGCCGCGCAGCAGGTCGGCGACCAGCAACCAGGGCAAGACCACGACCAGCGCCGCGAGATAGGCCGCATTGAGCAGGTACGCCACGGGGGGGAACTCCTTTTCCCGCTTGACGTCGTTGTTCCGCCACGAAAGGCTAAATCGGGCTGCCGCCCCCCTTGCGCATGCAGCAGTTCTTGAACTTCTTGCCGCTGCCGCAGGGGCAGGGATCGTTGCGTCCGACGTGCTGCTGCCGGTTGCGGATCGGCTCCGATTTTTGAGTCGCTTGCGAGGCGTCGATCGCGCTCTGCTGCTGCTCGGCAATCTCGCTGGGGGGGGGGGCATCTTCGTGGATGGCACGCTGCTCGACCCACAGCGAGCTGATCCAGTTCTCGTCGAGTTGTTCCATGCGGAAGACGAGATCGGTCACGCGTTCGCCCACCGAGTGCCACATGGCCTCGAAGGTCTTCATGCCTTCGCGCTTGTACTCGACCTTGGGGTCGACCTGGGCATAGCCACGCAGACCCACACTGTGGCGCAGGTGATCCATCGCCAGCAGGTGATCTTTCCAGGCGGCGTCCAAAATCTGCAGCACGAGCGAGCGTTCCATCCGCCGCATTTCGGGGCGGAAGCGATCCTCGAGCGCTCCTTCGAGATGGCGTTCGAGCTCCTCGTGTTCGAGTCGCGCCAGATTGTCTTTCACGAGATCGACGTCGAGCTCGTCGCTCACGTAGTCGACCAGCGACTGCAGGGCGCCATTCGACCCGCTCACCGCCGCGCCGACCGTCGTCCCCGGGGGGGCGTGTTCGCCGAAGATGCGCGACACGCGCCGGTGCAATTCCTTGCGCACGGCATCGGCCTGGGCCTGGTGCTTGCGGCTGATCTCGACGAGCAGAGCGCGAGTCTCGTCCGATTGCTTGTTGCGAAGATTGTCGATCGAGAAGTCCGTGTCGAAGCGATCGCTGGCCCAGGCGACGAGCTTGTCGCGTTCGAAGTGCTTTTGACCCTGCGCATCGCGCGAGGTGTAACGATACAGCCCGGCCAGGACGGGGAACTCGGCCTCCTTCAATGCGTAGGCCTCGGCCGCCTTCTGGCGAACGTGATCGGCGAAGGCTTTCGGCTCGAGAGGGCGGACGTCGTCCGGTTTGAGTTCGATGCCGAACTTCTGCTGCACCCAGCCGATGGCCGACTGGAGGCCGAAGTCGGGATCGAGCAGACGCTTGCCTTCCGAGAGATCGACGTCGGCGATCGCGGCACGGGCCTGCTCGAGCAGCAGCTCGGCGACGCCGTCGCGGCCGACCTTCTTCAGATCGCGATCGCGCAGGTTGAGCTTCCAGCGGAGATTGGCCCGCTTGGCCAAGGCCTCCCAGTTCCACTCGTCGGTGTCTTCCCCCTCGGGCAGGTTCTCGTCGATGGCTTCTTGCACGGCGCCTTCGGCCATGCGTTCGGCTTCGTCCTTGGCGACCTGCTCGGCGGCGTCGAAGTCGAGCCCACGAAAATCGCGCGGATCGTACTCCTGGCCAAAAATACCGCTTACCCAACTGGCGAACGTGGCGGTGCTGTAATCCTTATCGAGTAACTGGCCGAGGTAATGATCGATCTGGGTATCGATCATCTCGAAGATCAGCTCTTTGCAGTTCGCGCCGTCGAGAATCGACTGCCGGTAGCCGTAGACGCGCTTGCGCTGCTCGTCCATGACCTCGTCGTACTCGAGCAGGTTCTTGCGAATCTCGAAGTTGCGTTCCTCGACCTTCTTCTGGGCCCCTTCGATGCGGCGCGAGACCATGCGGCTTTCGATGGCCTCCCCCTCCTGCATGCCGAGACGCGTGAGGACGTTCTTCACCCATTCGCCGGCGAAGATGCGCATCAGGTCGTCTTCGAGCGAGAGGTAGAAGCGGCTGCTGCCGGGATCCCCCTGGCGACCGCAGCGACCGCGCAACTGCAAGTCGATGCGGCGCGCCTCGTGGCGCTCGGTGCCGATGATGTGCAAGCCCCCCATCTCGGCGATGCGCCGGCCTTCGGGCTTCATGTGCTCGCGCTCTTCGATCTCGCGCACCAGGGCGTCCCATTCCTCGGGGGGGACGTCGAGGCGCGTGGGATACTTGTCCTGAAGCTGCGCCCAGGCCAGCGTCTCGGGGTTGCCGCCGAGCACGATATCGGTACCGCGGCCGGCCATGTTCGTGGCGATCGTCACGGCGTCGCGTCGGCCCGCCTGGGCGACGATGTCCGCCTCGCGTTGATGGTGCTTGGCGTTGAGCACCTGGTGCGGGATGCCGCGGCGATCGAGCATCTCGGAGAGCCGTTCGCTCTTCTCGATCGAGACCGTGCCGACCAGGATCGGCCGGCCGTGGCGATCGAGCTCGACGACCTTCGAGCGGTCGATCTTTTCGGTCTGCTTTTCCCCTTTCGGCTCGAACTCGAGCTCGGTCTCCGATTCGCGGACGATCTTCCCCACCCGCATCGTCTTGTCGTCGAGCAGCACCGAGTCCCACTTGTGTAACCGCTCGATCTCGTCGGCGATGGCGTGGAACTTCTCGCGCTCGGTGCGATAGATGACGTCGGGATAGTTGATGCGTTGCAGGCCGCGATTCGTGGGAATGGCGATCACGTCGAGCTTGTAGATCTTCCAGAACTCGCTCGCCTCGGTCATGGCGGTGCCAGTCATGCCGGCGAGCTTGTCGTACAGCTTGAAGAAGTTTTGCAGGGTGATCGTGGCCAGCGTCTGCGACTCTTCCTTGATGGTGACGCCTTCTTTGGCCTCGACCGCCTGGTGCAGACCGTCGCTCCAGTTGCGGCCCGGCATGAGGCGGCCGGTGAACTCATCGACGATGATCACCTCGTTGTTTTGCACGACGTAGTTCACGTCGCGCTTGTAGAGGTGGTGCGCCTTGAGCGAGTTGTCGATCAGGTGGGGCCATTCCATGTTGCCGGCGGTGTAGAAGCTTTCGACCCCGGCCAGCTTCTCGGCGGCGCGCACGCCCTCTTCGGTCAGGTGCGCGGTGTGCTCCTTCTCCTTGACCTCGAAGTGCGAGTCTCGCTGCAACTGCCGCGCGATGCGATCGGCCTTGGCGTATTTGGTAACGTCGTCGTGCGCGGGACCCGAGATGATGAGCGGCGTACGCGCCTCGTCGATGAGGATGTTGTCGACCTCGTCGATGACGGCGAAGTGCAGGTGCCCCTGCGCCTGCTGCATGTGCTTAGGGTATTTGTCATCGTCGCGCGCGGCGGGACGCATGTTGTCGCGCAGGTAGTCGAAACCGAACTCGTTGTTCGTGCCGTAGGTGATGTCCTTGGCGTACATCAACTGGCGCTCGCCCGACTCCATGCCGGCTTGGATCGCGCCGACGGTCAGCCCGAGCCCCATGTAGAGCGGGCCCATCCACTCCATGTCGCGACGTGCGAGATAGTCGTTCACCGTGATAACGTGTACGCCGCGTCCTTCGATGGCGTTGAGATACGCCGGCAGCGTGGCGACGAGCGTCTTGCCTTCGCCGGTGACCATTTCAGCAATCGCCCCCGAGTGGAGCACCATGCCACCGAGCAACTGCACGTCATAGTGGCGCATGCCGAGGAAGCGGCGTCCACCTTCGCGGCAGACGGCAAAGGCCTCGATGAGAATGTCATCGAGCGTCTCGCCCGCGGCGAGTCGACGGCGAAACTCATCCGTCTTCCCTCGCAATTGTTCGTCGGTAAGGGTCTGCAGCGACGGTTCCAGCGCATTGACCGCGGCGACCTTCATCTCCAGACGCTTCAAGAAGCGCGCATTCGAGGAGCCGAACAGCGAGGTCAGACTGCGTTCGACCCCTCGGGCCACGCCGCTGAAAACATCGCCGACAATTTCCCAACTACGTTCGAGTAGGTCCATGACCAGAGCCAGAGAGGATCAGGGGGCAGAGCACGCCCAGGCGCGGAGCCAGCAAAGGCACCGAGCGGGCCGATTAGGCAAGCAGTTCCGTTAGCGCAACGTGTGCCAGCAACGTAATTTATAGCTTTGCCGGCAGAGGGTCAAGAACGGTTCTTCGCCTTGCCGGCAAGGCTCTTGGGGCTCTTGTCGCGCTTTTGTGCTGCGCGGCACCAATCCTTCGCGCCCCGAACGATCGAGACTCCACGCGCCGAACGAAGCCAGGGCCAAGGCGCGGAACGAGACACGCCTTGACGCCGCAACGTTTCCGCCGGGGCCCCGATCGGGGTAACATAACTCGCGGCCGCGAGCTACCAGTCGTCGCTCGACACCTCGCCGATCCCATTCCCTTGGCCCTGTTCGAACCCCGTGCCACATACCCCCTCTTCGGTCTCGGTCACTGGCAAGCTGCTCTTCCTGGGCACGGGCACCTCGATGGGGGTACCGGTGATCGGCTGCGATTGTGCCACCTGCACGAGCGCCGACCCGCGCAACAATCGATTGCGCTGCGGACTGGTGCTGGGGCTGCCCGAGGGGAATCTGCTCGTCGACACCCCCCCCGACCTCCGCACTCAACTCTTGCGCGAGAAGATTGGGATCATTCACGCGACCGTGTTCACGCATGGGCATGCCGATCACGTTTTCGGACTCGACGATCTGCGGTTATTTCCCTACTACCTGGGGAACAAGCTGCCGGTCTATTGCGAGGAAGAAGTGGAAGATCGGATCCGCAAATCGTTCGACTATGCCTTCGACGCGGTGGCGATGAAGTACCCCGCCGGCGGCGTGCCGCAGATCGTCTTCGAGCGGATCGCGACCGAGCCGTTCGAGGTCTTGGGGGCGCGCGTGACGCCGATCCGCCTCTGGCACGGACGTTCGGCCGTGCTCGGCTTCCGCTTCGGCAACATCGCCTACTGCACCGACACGAATGCCATCCCCGAGGAAAGCTGGCCGCTGCTCGAAGGGCTCGACGTGCTGATTCTCGACGCCCTGCGTCACAAGCCGCATCCCACCCACTTCAGCCTGGCAGAATCGCTCGCCGTCGTCGAGCGCGTGCGACCGAAGCAGACGCTGCTCACCCACATGTCGCACGACCTGGAACACGAGGCGACCAACGCCAGCCTGCCGCCGGGCGTGTCGCTTGCCTACGACGGGCTGCAGATTCCTCTGAGTTAGTCGCCCCGCAATATTGATCGTCCTCTGCCGCCAAGAAACCTCCCGGCCAGCATTTCCTCCGCCGACAGGCCTGCTAGAATCGGCGGCATCGGGGCCCCCGCAATTTTGCGTGGCGCCGGTCGCACGCGCACGACACTTCTCTTCAGGGCAGGGTTCTTTCATGAGCAGCGCGCCACCAGAGTTTTCCAGCGCCGGTTTCGTCAAGACGGTCGTCCTTCCCGGCTTGCTCGTCTTTCCTCTGCCGACGGTTTCGCTTTTCTTCTTTCTGTACGCGCAGCGCAGCTTCAATGCCGACGCGCGGAAGATCATCCTCGAACAAGTACGGGCAGACGAAACGCTCTCTCCAGCCGAGCGCGAGGTGACGGTCGCATTCTACACGTTGAATCCCATGTCGGAGTTGCTCAAGAGCCCCGATTTTGCCGACATGGTCGATGGCAAGACTCGCTTCGACTACGCGACGTTTCGTTGGGCGATTCGACTTTCGCTAGCCTCGATCGCCAGCGGCATCCTGGTCTTTGCCTTGGCGGGCGTGTGCGTCTGGTGGTCGCGCCGTTCGCAGCGCGCGCAATACCTGAGCCTGCTCATCGGTGGACAAGTCGTGCGGATCTACGCCGCGCTGCAAACGATCGTGCAGGGGGCGCTGCTCGTCGCGCTGTCGTACTGGGTGACGGCGCTGTTGTTCAATATCTACGTTCCCAAGCTCATCCTCATCGTGGCCCTGCTCGCCTTGACGGGCGTCGGCGCCATTCTCAAGGCCATCTTCAAGCGGCCCGATAATCGGCTTGCCGTCGAAGGCCTCGAGCTCGACCGCCAGGCGGCGCCGCGCTTGTGGTCGGAGCTCGACGCCCTCTGTGCCCAGGTCGAGACCGCTCCGCCCGATCACGTGATTGTCGGCATCGACGACAACTTTTTCGTCACCGAGGCGCCCGTCACCGTTGGAGAGCGGACGCTGCACGGCCGGACGTTGTTTGCCAGCCTGGCGCTGCTGAAGCAGATGTCGGGGGCCGAGGCCGATGGTGTCCTGGCGCACGAAATGGCACATTTCAGCGGGCAGGACACGGTGTACACGAAGAAAATCAATCCATTGCTGCAGCGCGATGCACTCTACCTGCAGGCGCTGCACGAGAACCCCCTCACGTGGCCGGTCTACTACTTCATGCTCTGCTTTCGGGCCCTGTTCGAGCTGACGTTGGGCGAACGTAGCCGGCTGCGCGAGTTTCGCGCCGACCGGATCGCCGCCGAGGCGACCACGCCGCGCGATTTTGCCCGGGCGCTGGTGCGGATCTCGGCCTACTCCGACTATCGCCGCAACGTGCAGGAAGAGCTCTTCAAGCAGGAGCGAGCCATGGAGACGGCGAATATCTGCGGCCAGATCGAAGCGGGCTTCCATCAGTATGCCGTCTCGTTCGCGGCCAAGCCCGATCTGGAAACGCTGGCCACGTCGCATCCCTTCGATAGTCACCCTCCCATGTCGCAGCGGCTCGAGGCGTTGGGCGTGTCGTTGCAGTCGCAGGAGGCGCAGTCGCTCGTGGCCAACCCCGGCGACGGACGTTGGTACCGGACGATCGACCGCGCCGACGAGATCGAACGGGCACAGTGGGACGAATACGAGGAACGCTTTCGCCACATCCACGAGCAGTCGCTCCCCTATCGCTTTTTGCCCGAAACCGACGAAGAGCGGGAAATCGTGGAACAGGCCTTTCCGCCCCTGGTCATCGAAGGGAAGAAGGGCTCGCTCATGCTGGATTGCGAAACGATCCAGTATTCCCCCTGGCCTGGAAGTCTGGCCTACTCAGAGATTACAAACTGTGTGTTGAACGACGGCGCGCTCGAGATCCACTACGAGCGCGAGGGCAAGCAGCACGTCACGATTCCGCTCAAGAAATTCGGCAAACATCAGGCCGAAGCCCTCCAGGCGATCTCGAACTATTACGGTCGCTATGCGGCGGCCAAAGAGTACCAACAACACAAGCAAGACCAGCCGCCGACGACGGGCGAGTAACGCGCGGCCATCGGTCACCGTCAAGCCAAGGCTGGATACTTTTCCTGGATCCAGCTTTCAATCAACTTTCGTAGCTCGTTGGTCTGCTCGATGATTTCATCGGCGTCAGCGCGTGACGCTACATTCGCTCGATCGTAGTCGATTTCGTTCCGCTTTCTTCGGCAGAGATCGAAATAGTCTGTCAATGGTTGGACGGGGACACCGACACAGTAAGGCAGCGCGTCGAAGGCAGTCTTGTGATGGCCCCCCAGTTTTGAATCCAGGCGGTAACCCGCACACGCTAGCGCCATCTTTGCCAACAGCAACGCCGCGCCGTAGGCAGTCGTGAAACGGGTGTCGTCCGAGATATCAGTCGACTTGGCGTCTTTCAGTTTTACCGCCACGCCGCCGCGTAGTTCGTCGAGTTCCTGCTTGCTTGTCTTGTGGGGTTTGATCCGTCCGTCGGCGTGTAGCTTTTTCAAGGTCACTGCTGCTGCCCACCACGAAGATTTTTCCGGGATCAGCGATTACCGTCCGCACGAAATGATTCCCTGTACGCAGCTTTTGCACAAGCTCTTTTTTCGGATACACAGTCGGGTTCACGGGCCGACCTAGCTCGCGCTCCACGACGCGCAGCGCCGACGCCAGATCTGCAAGCTTTACATCGCCTACGATCATCACATCGACATCACTTGCGGACCGCTCTTCTCCCTTGGCCACCGATCCGAAAATGAAGGCACAATCGATACGGGAACGCCACGGTTCGAAAGCGTCTGCAAGAACCTGTGGCAGTCCAGCAGTTTTGCGGACCAGGGCCCTTAACTCGGCGAGATAGGGACAGGCCGGATCGGGCGAATAGTAGACTTGGCGGCCTTCTGCGCGACGTCGCAGCACTCCGGCTGCGACGAGTAGCTTCAATTCCCGATGCAGATGGGCCGGCGCACAGCCCAGGTGGCGCACCAATTGGGTCAGATACCATTCGCCTTGCGGATGGAGCAGCAACGTGGCCAACACGCGCTGACGCACGCGAGGAAAGAGCAATGCTTCCGCCGGGCGCTTAATTCTCATATTAGAGAAAGTATATTCTCTAAAAGGGAATCTGTCCAAAGGCCCGAGCTAACGTTTCGGTTCCACTCTCTCCGTTCCCAAACATTCGACGCTCTCGCGGTTTGCCAAGTGAGTCTCAATGATTAGAAAGGTGTGCTACTGGATACCCGCGATCGATGTCTCCTGGCAAGCGATTCCTCCCCATGCACCTGCGTTCTCTGCTCGGACAATCCTGGAAATCCTTTTCCTACTGGGGGCTCGTCGTCGCCGCGCTCTTCTTCGCGGCGTCGTTGACGCCGTCGCTGTTGCCGCGGCATTTTGCCGTGCAAGGTGTTCTCTCGGGGATCGCACTGGCCGTGGGGTATGGTGTCGGCGTGTCGCTCGTCTGGCTGTGGATCTTCATGGAGCTGCCGCAGCCGCAGGCCAGGCTCGAACGCTCGAGCCGGCTGCTGGCCGCCATCGCCGTGGCCATCGTCGCCATCCTTTTTCTCTGGCGGGCCGCCGTGTGGCAAAACTCGATTCGCGAGCTGATGGAGATGGATCCGGTCGAGTCGGCTTATCCCTTTCGACTGGGGGCGATTGCCCTTGCCGTGGGCGTGCTGCTGGTGGCGACCGCGCGCGGACTGCGCAAGTGCTGGCAGTACGTCGATCGCCGTACGAGCCAGTTTCTGCCGCGGCGCGTCTCCTATGTGCTGAGCGCGCTGTTGGTGCTTGTCGCCATGTTTCTGCTGGCCAATCACGTCGTGGCGCGATTGGCGCTCAACGCGGCGGACTCGATCTTCCTGCAGATCGATAAGGTGGTCGACGAGGACGTGCTGCAGCCGAGCAATCCGCTGGCCTCGGGAAGCGCGGAATCACTCATTCCCTGGGATACCATCGGCCTGCAAGGCAAGCGGTTCATAGCAGCGGGGCCGACGCAGCAGTCGATCCGTGAGTTTTGGGGGCAGGAAGCCAAACAGCCGCTCCGTGTCTACGTTGGCATGCGCACCGCCGAAGAAATGGAAGAGCGGGCCGACCTCGCGCTCGAAGAACTCAAACGCATCGGCGGATTCGATCGATCGCTACTGATTGTCGCCACCCCGACCGGCACCGGCTGGCTCGACCCGGGCGCGGTCGACACGATCGAATACCTGCACCGCGGCGATACGGCGATCGTCACGACGCAGTATTCCTACCTGCCGAGCTGGATCACGATCCTGGTTGATCCCGAGCGTTCGCGCAACTCGGCGCGAATCCTCTTTGACAAGATCTACGATTACTGGACGACGCTCCCCGCCGACGATCGGCCGAAGCTGTACTTGCATGGCCTGAGCCTCGGCTCGCTGGGCTCGGAGTCGAGTGCCGATCTCTTCACCGTGTTCGAAGATCCGATTCAAGGAGGCGTCTGGAGCGGGCCACCCTTCCCGAGTACCGAATGGGCCAATGCCACGCAACACCGCAACCCCAGCTCGCCCATGTGGTTGCCGACGTTTCGCGATGGATCGATGCTGCGTTTCACGGCGCTCGAGAATGCCATCGACGCGGGAGGCAAACGCTGGGGGCCGATGCGCTTCGTCTATATCCAGCACGCCAGCGATCCGATGTGTTTCTTCTCTCCCGATCTGGCCTACCGCCGCCCCGAGTGGCTCGTAGGCAAACGCGGGCCCGACGTCTCGCCGTTTCTGCAATGGTTTCCGATCGTCACATTCTTGCAGACGGGTTTTGATTTGCCGATGGCGACCGCAGTGCCGATCGGCTACGGACATAACTACGCGCCCACCAGCTATATTGATGCGTGGATCGCGGTGACCGATCCGCCCGAGTGGGACGAGGAGAAAACAAAGCGACTTAAAGAACACCTTGTCACACCCGAGTAGTACCAGGCGCTTGTCACGGCGCGGCGCTTTTCGCGGAAACGCGCGTGACGAGGCACACCGAATCGGCTTCGCCCTCCTTCGGCGATGTGCCAATCGACACCTTTCCCGGCCCCGTTACCCGCGGAACGCTACCTGTTTTCAACGAGCCGCCGCGACGTGGGTTGAACCACTCGACCTTGTACTCGCCGGCCGGCAATTCAAGATCGGTGGTGCCACCTCGAGGGAGATAGATGGCGTACACCTCGCCCGGTTTGGCGAAACAGTAGTTCTCGGCGTTCGACGTCAGTTCGTCGGCCGATTGCATCTCGGCGAAGGGGAGATGCCGTTGCAAGAAATCGACGGCGATGCGGCTCAACTGCCAGAGATGATCGCGACTGCGGAAATCTTCGAGGTTGATGTCGTTGTGGGGAAAGGAATAGCCGAAAAGCCATTCGACGCCGGCTCCGCCCGACATGAAGTGGGGCCAGAGATGGTCGCGGCGCAGTTCGTCGTGCTCGTAATCGGCGAAGTCGGGCTTGGCGCCTACATCGGCCGGACCGATCTCGTCGAGGCACACGACCCAGGGGCGACCGGCCACCGCCGATTCGCGGATCCAACGGCGTGTCTGTTCGCGCGTGTCGTTCGTTTGCAGCGAAACACCTTCGATCGCTGGATTGCCCAGGAGTGGCGTATAGACCTTCTCTTGCTGCTTGGGAAACGTGTGAACGACGACGGGATGGTCGTAAGCATCGAGCGCGTGCAGATGCTCGGCATGCGCGATGCGCTGCGCATCGGTGTTCGTGTTCTCCTCGCCCAGGTTCCAGACCAGCGCCGGATGATGCGCGAAGCGCGCCACGAGCTCGCGCAGGTAGAGCCGGCGCTGCGGCCCCAGTTCTCCCTTGTCGAGCAACTGATCGTTTTCCTGCTCCTGCAACACGACGTGCTGCGCAATACCCAGGCGATCCATGTGCGTAAAGACGAGCTCCCACTGGTCGAGCTTGCTCACGTCGAAGCGGGCCCGTTCCTGGTCGCTCGTCCAGGGCCAGACATCCTGGCCGTCGCCGCGGACGTTCATCGTGAGGAAGTAGATCGAATTCACGCCGCGCGAGGCGAGATAGTTGAGCGCGCCGATCAGATTGCGGCCGCGCCCGCCGCGCCAGGTGGGATCCCCCGGCCGGAAGTCGAGCAGATGGGGGCCGTAGCGATGGGTCGGCGTGGTGCCGTCAAACTCGTCGTAAGCGAGCAGATTCTCGGGACTGTCGGCCCCGCACTTGAGAAAGTAACGCTGCGACCCGGCGAATTGCCAGTAACGTCGGCCGACGTAGTCGAGTCGCCCCTCGCGCAGCGCGCCCGCCGCGTGCGGCGATGCGTCAGCAACTTCCAAGCTGCCGTGCGCACCATCGAATGCCACCGGTTTGCCGGCGGATGCGTCCTCGGCAATCGCGACGTCTTTACCGGTGCGGAAGCTTGCCCGCCACTTCCAGACGCCTGGCGCCTCGGGAGTGAAGCGCACTTGCCAGCAATCGCCGGCCGCGGCGCCCGATTCGGCGGCGCGGCCATCGGCGGCAAAAAAGCCTGGCACCGTGTGGCGTCGCTCGCCCTGCTCGAACGTCACGTCGAGCCGGTAATCGGTAAAGGGATTGGGCGTCCCCTCTTCGCTGAGCGATGGTCCCTGAAACTCGAGCGCCAGGGGATACCACACGCGTTGCTCGCCCTGCACGGTGCCCTGGGCCGTCGAGGCGGGCGTGGCCGATGGCGGCGCGGCTGCGTCTTCTGGCGTACGCTCGGCGACCGGCGTACCGGCGTAGGCGATCAGGCGCAAGCGTTGATTGATGACACTCTCGGCGTCTCCCGGTTCGTTGCGCCCCCAATCGGCGTCTCCGGCCACGACCACCAGTCCCAGCGAGGGCATCATCACCGAGCAGTTGCCACGCAGGCCAAGGCTCATGAACGTATCGGGCGGAGCGTCGGGCCAGGCTCGTGCCTGCGGATGACGCGGCCCACGGCCGTTGAACCACCAGTTGAAACCATAGATGCCCGGGCCGGCGTTGCTGAAATGATCGGACTCGCCGCCGTAGGTGCCGATGCCTAGGTAATCATTCGTTTTGGCGGGTTGCGTATTGGGCGTGTCTGCCGAGACCTGCGACTGGAGACAGTCGTCGAAAAGCGCGCGGTCGATCAGCGGATTGCCGTTCCACTCGCCACGATTCAACCAGAGCCACGCGATCCGAGCAAAGTCGCGCACCGAGGCGCTGATCCGCCGATTGCTCTCGCGAAACTTAAGTCCCTCTTCGAGTTGCAGCGCCCCGAATCGCTCGGGTGCCCCGACGACATTCTCAGGCGAGTCCCGAAAGACACGATCGAAGAGTGTCTTCTGATAGAGTTGAATCGCATAGTCGTTGTAGGCCCAGGCCTCGCCCGGCTTTTCCGGTCGGGCATAGCCGCTGGTCATGGCGCCGAGATGGCGAAACGTCATCGTGCGATCTTTCTCGGCCAGTTCCCAACCGAAGTCGGTCAGCCGAGCATCGAGGCTGCCCACCTTGCCCTCCTGTACGGCAAACAGCAGTAGCGTGCTGAGGATCGGCTTGGCCGACGAGAACAGGTCGCCACGATCGGATTGCGAACCCCACGCCTTGACAACGTAGCCATCCTTGATGATGCAGCCCCGACTGCCGAGCGCCGTGGCGACGGCGTCGATTGCATCGGGGTCGAGCCCCAGTTCTGCCGGAGTCTTCTCCTGCCAGTGCTCGCCCGGAAAGACACGCTCGCCGGCTGTCGTCGTCGCGCTCGAGCAGAGGACCGCCAACAGCGCGAGCGTAAGCCGCAGGGTTCTAGTCGAAAGAGAAGGGTTCATCGTCGTAAGAAGGGAAATCAACGTTGGGCATCCAGCAGGAGTTATCTACCGCGAGTGTCGGAAACGGTCGCAATTGTAAATCGCCTGGAAGCGACCGCGATAGTCCGCGGGCAGCCGATGTTCCTCCACGGCGACGGAGTCCGCGCGAGCTTTGTGCAGAATCCCTCCGCTGAAACTCCCACCTTGCCGGTGGCGGTAGTTATAATCGCCGGCCTGCCGACTTGTTCCCGCCGAACCTTTTTCCTCCCCTGAGGATCCCACCATGACGCGCTCTCTTTCGTTCGTAGCCCTTGCCCTCCTCACGGTGTCGCTCGCTGCGGCGAACGAGAATTCGACTGCCGACGTGGGCACCGCCATGACCGACGCGGCGCAGAAGTTTCTCGCCACGCTCGATGATGCCGCTCGTGCCAAGGCCACGATGAGCTTCGACGATCCACGGCGCGTCGATTGGCACAACATTCCCAAAAAGGAGCGCAAGGGATTGCAGGTGGGCGACATGACGCCGGCGCAACGTGAAGCGTGTCACCACCTGTTGCGCGCAGCGCTGAGCGACGTGGGCTACGACAAGGCCGTCAAGATCATGGCACTCGAGAACAACCTGCGCGAAGGGGAGAAGGGGCTGCCAGGCGCGCCGCTACGCGATCCGCAGCGCTACTTTCTCACCATCTTCGGCCAACCCGAGTCGAAAGGAACTTGGGGCTGGAGCTTCGAGGGGCATCACTTCTCGTTGAACTTCGTCGTCCGCGACGGCGAGGTGGTAAGCGACACGCCGAGCTTTTGGGGAGCGAATCCCGCCACGCTGCACATCGTCGTGCCAGGCGGACCGGAACAGGGGACGCGCACCCTGGCTCAGGAAGAACAACTCGCGCTCGACCTGGTGAGTGAACTCGACAAGGACCAACTTGCCGCGGCCCTCATCGACGACAAAGCCCCGGCCGATTATCGCGCCGCCGGAGTGCCTGAGGTACCGCAGGCTCCGCCAGTCGGTCTCGCCGCGGCCAAGATGACCGCTGCCCAGCGCGAGAAGCTGCGCGACTTGCTCAAAACTTATAGCGGCAACCTGGCCGCGCCACTCGCGGCGGCTCGGATGGCCGATATCGAGGCGAGTGATTTCGGCCGCGTTCACTTTGCCTGGGCGGGCGCCACCCAGGCGGGCGCGCCGCACTACTATCGCGTGCAAGGCCCGACCTTTGTGCTCGAACTGGTCAACTACCAATCCGATCCGGCGGGTAATCCGGCCAATCACATCCACTCCGTGTGGCGCAACATGCGGGGCGACTTCGCCCTGCCGGTGAAGTAGCGTGCGAGCTGCTCGGCCGAACGGGCGTCGATCGCTAGTTTGCCGACGGTGGCGGGGGGAGCGTGATCATCGATGGCTCGTCACGCAGCTTGGCATAGCTCTTGAGCAGCGTCAGCGTGTCTTGGAATTCGTGACGCGAAGTGAGCGCCTGGTACTGAGGATTGGCGGCGACCGCCTCGTAGCGAGACAGCGCGGTCTCGAGCGACGGAGCCGACGGATTCGGTGCGCCGTAGACCTCGGCCGGCAGCGCGAGGTACGCCTGCCATTGATTGTCTACCACCTTGAAGAGCGCGCGCGACGTGTCGAGCAGCGATTCGGTGATCTGCTGAGAGGCGATCGGCGGCGGGGTAACCGGCGTCAGGCCCGGCGAGGTCGAGGCCGTCGTCTGGCTCGCCGGCATCGTGTAGCGATTGATGGCTTCGAGCAGCAGTCCGGCCGAGGGGGGCAACACCTGTTCGGTTTCATTCGGCGGGGGCGGTCCACCGTTCCAGTAGAAGCGGCTCGTCGCGGCCGGATCGATCTGAATCACGGAACCATCCAGCGCCACGCCGGCAAACAGGCCGCGGCTGCGCGAATAGGAATAGATCTCGGCCTGCAAGCGGCCATCGGTGGCCACCGAGGCATCGCGTCCCACCGGACCCGCGGCGGCCGAGGCATCGGCGCCGATCGTGAACTTGCCGTTCAACAGACCCTGAATGCTCTTCTTCGTCTTGAAGACGAGAATCAAGTCGGTCGATTGCACGCCGGCCTGCCAGCCGATGCTGCCGCCGGTGATCGTGATGAACGTGGGGGCAGTCCACGCGCCGGCATCGGTCCGCGTGGTCAGAATGCCGCGTCCGAACCGTGCCCCGATCACGAATCCACCTTTCACCATGCCCGGCACGATCGCGATGCCCTGCGCATCATGCAGCAACGAGGTGGGGATCGACTTGGCCGGCACGGCCATCACTTCATTGAGCACTTGCGTCGACGCCTCGACCACGGAGGCCTCGGGATTGATCACCAGGGGCGCCGCGGCCTCCCCCGGAAGCTGGGCAAAGGAACGCCCCGAGGCGAGCATCAACAGTACGAACGCACCGAGTCGATACATGGTCTGACGCGATAGCATGACAGCACCCCCGAGAATGGGTCTTCAGTCGAAAATGGTGCGGCATGGTAGCTCTCTCCGCGCCGGGGTGCAATGTCAGCTTTGGCGGCGACGATGCTTTGATGCTTTCTTATGCTTTCGCCGTCCGCGGGATCATTGTTTGGAATTGAACCACGACGACACACGGCACGACGGAAGAACGAGAGGTGGAAAGCTCGTAAGCTCTCCGCAATGTCGATGTGGTAAATGAAGAGTCGCCCCACTACTTCGACGGCATCGGGATCCAGCGGGGGTGGTCGGCCCCCAACTCATCGATTCCGCGTGTCATCACGCGCGCGTGCCCGCCATCGCGATCGGCGACCCAGATCGCGGGAAGTTCGCCCGTCGCCGCGCGGCAGAAGACGAGTTGCTGGCCGTTGGGCGATTCGCTCACGCGAAAGTCCCACGCCAGCGGATCGCTCTTGGTGAGTACCTCGATCGAACCATCGCGCGGATCGAGCCGGCAGATCTCGGTGCCGCCACGGGCCTCCTGCGGTCGGTACTCGCGATTGAAGTGATCCACGTCGGGACGCTCGGTCTGATAGGGCCAGGGCAGGCGGGCGTCGGGCGTGCGGCGCGGAAACAGGATCTTTCCGTCGTGCGTCCATGCCACGAGATTCGATCCTCCGCCGCGGGCCTTCTCGTTGCCGTACGACGCGGCAAACCACATGGCCTGGCCCGTGGTCAGCACGTGACGTTCGCTGCCATCGGGTCGTGCCACGCAGACGTCGCACCAGTCGTGCCCGGGATCTTGCCCATACAGACAGTCGACATACGCGATCCACTCGCCGTCGGGCGACCAGACAGGTCCGAAGTACAAATGCGCGGGATCGCCCACGATGCGTGTCCGCTCGCTGCCGTCGATATTGCTGGTCCAGATCTGATAGCCTTCGGGACTGGCGAGATGAAACGCCACGCGACGACCATCGGGACGGAGGCTCAGGCCATACGGTAGACCTTCGCCCGCGCGGGTAAACTCGCGCGGATCGCTGCCGTCGAGATTCATGCTGAACACCTGCCCCACGCCGTCGCGCACGACCTGGACCAACAGGCGTCGATCGCCGACGAGCAATTGCGGCGTCTCGAACGGCGCGAGACGATCCTTGGTGGCGATCTCCTCGAGTTCTCCAGCAGCGAGATCGTACAGCCACAGGTGCGTGGGCGTTTGCGTGTAGAATTGTTCGAAGGGACGTCCCGGGCCATCGCGCCGCGGCTCCATGCTCAAGACGACCACGTGCCGGCCATCGGACAAGAAGGGGCCAGGCTGCCACGTCGCCTGACCGGGACGATCGAAGGGAAGGTAACGCACCTCCTCCCCCGCCGTCGTCGCCAGCCCCGTTTTGCCCTGCGACGTGAACAGGAACCGTGCCGGGGCAGGCTCGTCTCCGCAAGCCATGCCAGCGACGAGTGGCGTCAGGCTCATCAGGAGCACGACTGCCTGGTAAACGCGCGTGCGAAGGAGAAGACGCTCACGATTTTGGTAGGCTTCTTTCACAATGTCGTCCAAGAGTTCGGCACAATCCTCAAACGCACCGATAGGATCTACTCGCTGCTGGAAACCTTGTGGATCGTTCGCCAGGCGATCGATCGCTTGAGAAATCAATTCTTCGACCGAAACGTGCTTTGCCTCCGCGAGTTGCTTGGCGCGAGTGAGCGTCTGTTCATCGAGATGAAGTTCACTCATAGGGGGTTCTCACAGGGCCGAATCGCGTTAACTCGCCAGTTGCATCACAGCAATTGTATCACGCTTGCAGGTTCCGCGCGGCGGCCAGCGTGTTGGCCAGCAGCATGGTGACGGTCAGCAGGCCCACGCCGCCGGGGACCGGCGTGATCCAGCCGGCCACCTCGCTCACCGGGCCGAAATCGACGTCGCCGACGATGCCACTCTCGGTGCGGTTGATGCCCACGTCGACGACGACGGCCCCCGGCTTCACCATGTCGGCCGTGACGAAACGGGCCTTGCCGATGGCCACGATCAGGATGTCGGCCTGCCGGGTGATCGACGGCAGGTCGCGCGTGCGACTATGGCAGACCGTCACGGTGGCATCGGCGCCGCGCTGCAGGAGCATGTTGGCGATGGGCTTGCCCACGATATCGCTCCGCCCGACCACCACCACGTGCTTGCCGGAGGTTTCGATCTTGTAGCGCTTGAGCATCTCGACCACGCCGTGCGGCGTGCAGGGCAGGTAGCGCGGACGACCTTGCACGATGCGTCCCACGTTCTCGGGATGGAACGCATCGACGTCTTTCAGCGGATGGACGGCCGTCAGGATGCGCGTCTCATCGATCTGCTTCGGCAGCGGAAGCTGCACGAGAATGCCATGCACGTCGGCGTCCTTGTTGAGCCGGGCAACGAGCTTCAGCAAGTCGTCGGTCGTCGTGTCGGCGGGCAGCTTGTGGAGTTGGCTTTCGATGCCCGTGCGCTCGCAGGCCTTGCGCTTGTTGCGCACGTAGACCTCGCTGGCAGGGTCGTCTCCCACGAGCACGGCGGCCAGACAGGGGGTGGTGGCGTTGTTCTGGAGAAAATCGACGACTTCGTCCGAGATTTCGGCCTGAATCTCGCGCGACAACTCCTTGCCATTCAACAGAACTGCCGTCACGAGAGACCTTTCGCAGGAAGAGGGAAGCCTGACCGCCAACGGTCGATCATTCTAGGGGAAGTGCGGCTTTTGGCCCAGCGTCTGGCGGAGAGACATGGCTCATCAAGGTCGTTGGAGCCCGGCATTTTATCTCCGTCGGCACGACCTGAAGCAGGGCAAATGCTTGCAATCAATGAACGAGTCGGGACAATTGCAACTGCTGCACCGGAGAGAAACGGCGAGGCGCCGGCCTTCTTGCTCCGTAAATATTCACGCCTGCGCAGCGTCCAGGAGTCTCTACGTCATGAAGACCGTCAAGCCACGTCACGCGCTTTCGTTTTTTGATCGTGTATCGCGACTGACGTTCGAGCAGGCAGCCCGGCTTTTGGGTCCCGAAGGAGGTAAGCAGATTCGGTTTGCGGGGCGGCACGAGTGTGACCTCGCGACCGATGTCGAGCTTGCGAGCGACTGTTTGCGCCTGCGATTTCCGGAGCAAGGCGGACCTGTGGTCGTGGTGGCCACGCTCGCGCATGCTCCCGACGCGAAGGATTCGCTGCGCTGTGAATGCAGCCATTGTGCGGGAGCCTGCGATCACGTCGCGGCGCTGCTTTCGACGGTGCTCGAGAATAAGACCGCGCTCGGTTTGGCGGCCCCTCCACCGGAGCGTGTGGCCGTCGAAATGAGCGAAGAGATGCTCATTCGCACAGCGCTTGCCGAACGCGAGAAGCGTGCGCGGAGCGAGAAGATGCACATTCGCTCGAGCGATCCCAAGACGCCCTGGGCGGATTACACGGTAGAGAGCCTGTTAAGCGGAAAATCGTATCGCGTGGCGTTACGCGGTCTCGAACGGGGCGAGTCCTATTGCACGTGTCCCGATTTCCGCACGAATACGCTCGGCACCTGCAAGCACATCATGAAAACTGCTTCCACGACGCGGCGCAAATTTACGGCTCGACAACTTCAGCGGCGTTATCGCCATCGGCGGATCTCGATCTATCTTCACTATGGCGATGAGATTACGTTGCGCATGGCCGCGCCAGACAAGCGGTCGAAAGACGTCGACGCGATCGTGCGTCCCTGGACGAACAAACCCATCGACGATGTGACTAGGTTTTTGCGGGACTTGCGCAAGCTCGATGCCCTGGAGCAGGAATACCAGATCTTTCCGGACGCCGAGGAATTCATGGCGCAACGCTTGCACGCCGCGCGCATGCGAGAAGTGGTGGCCGAGATCCGCCGCGATCCGGCCAAACATCCACTTCGCACGACGTTGCTGAAGATTCCGTTGCTGCCTTATCAACTCGATGGAGTCGCATTTGCCGTCGGAGCGGGGCGCGCGGTGTTGGCCGATGACATGGGCTTGGGGAAGACCATCCAGGGAGTCGGCGTGGCAGAAATGCTGGCTCGCGAAGCCGATATCCGCAAGGTGCTCGTCGTGTGTCCCGCGTCGCTCAAGTCGCAATGGCGCAGCGAAATCGGCCGTTTTTGCGATCGCGACGCGCAACTGGTCTCAGGACGATCCGACGAGCGGTCCACCCAGTATCACCATTCTTGCTTCTTTACGATTTGTAACTACGAGCAGGTGCTCCGCGATATCCAGTCGATCGAGCAGGTGCCTTGGGATTTGATCGTGCTGGATGAAGGGCAGCGGATCAAAAACTGGGAATCGAAGACCAGTCGCGTCATCAAGGGATTGAAATCTCACTTCGCGCTCGTGCTTTCCGGCACGCCGCTCGAGAACCGCCTGGATGAGCTCTATTCGGTCGTGCAGTTCATCGACGACCGCCGTTTGGGGCCGGGATTTCGTTTCTTCCATCGTCATCGCGTCGTGGACGAACGCGGAAAGGTGCTTGGCTACCAACGGCTCGACCAGTTGCGAGAGCGCCTCCAACCGATCTTGCTGCGCCGCACGCGTGAATCGGTTCGACTCGAGCTGCCCGAACGTACTCTGGAAATCGTGCGCATCGCCCCCACCGAGGAACAAAAGACGCTGCACGATACGCACATGCAGACGGTGGCGCAAATCGTGCGCAAGAAATTTCTGACGGAAATGGACTTGCTCCGCCTGCGGGCAGCGTTGTTGATGTGTCGCATGGCGGCGAACGGCACCTACCTGGTCAATAAAGAGAAACCGAACTGGTCGAGCAAGTTGGAACGGCTGGCCGACCTGGTGGATGCCATCGCCGGAGAAGAACGACAAAAAGTTGTGCTGTTTTCCGAATGGACGACGATGCTCGATCTGGTCGAGCCCCTCTTGAAGCGATTCAAGCTCCCCTTTGTACGTCTCGATGGCTCCGTTCCGCAGAAAAAACGCGAGGTGCTGGTTCACGAATTCCAGAATCAGCCGCAATGTCGCTTCTTCTTGACGACGAACGCGGGGAGCACGGGCTTGAATTTGCAGGCAGCCAATACGGT
Source organism: Pirellulales bacterium (assembly GCA_019636335.1). Taxonomy (NCBI): domain Bacteria; kingdom Pseudomonadati; phylum Planctomycetota; class Planctomycetia; order Pirellulales; species Pirellulales bacterium. The sequence continues at coordinate 50,032 of JAHBXR010000017.1, read as the reverse complement.
GATCAACGTCGATTTGCCCTGGAACCCGGCGGTGCTCGAACAGCGCATCGCCCGGGCACACCGCATGGGACAGAAACAGCCCGTGCAGGTTCATGTCCTGGTAACCGAGCAAACGATCGAGGAGAACCTGCTTGCGACGTTGTCGGCGAAGAAAGATCTGGCCCTGGCGGCACTCGATCCTGATTCGGAGGTCGAGTCGATCGATCTGGTGTCGGGAACGGAGGAGCTCAAGTCGCGGCTCGAGATTCTATTGGGGGCGAAAGGGGCGGCTGCACCGGACATGTCGCATCGAGCGGAAGTCACCCGATCCCTGGCGGAAACGGAGCAACGCGAACGCGTGGCCGCGGCGGGAGGAGAGTTGTTGGGGGCGTTGTTTCATTTCATGGAGCAACTGGTCAACGACGGACATAGCGCTGCGCCGCCGGATCCGATGGTGCGCGATCTCCGCACGCGCCTCGATCAATGCGTCGACGCGACCCCCGATGGTCGTCAGCGCCTGACCGTTACGTTGCCCGATCGCCAGACTCTCGACACCTTGGCGCACACACTCGCGCGACTGTTAGCTGTTGGGCAACCCAACTAAACGTCCATCCCCGCGACCACCGCCGGGAGTGAGTCGGCGTAGTTGACATGGCTGGGTTGCCAGTGCAGCTCGCGCTTCGCCTTTTCGTTCGAAATATACAGCGGCGCCGTGATGGCCTCGACCAGGGGGCGGCCGAAGAGGAGTTGCGCGAGCAGGCGCGGTACGGCCTTCGGCGCCGGCGTGTCGAGGACCGCCGCCAGGCGATGCACCACCTCGCGACGTGACAGGGGATGGTCGTCTCCCAGGAAGTAGGCTTCGCCCGGCCGGCCGTGCTCCAAGACCAGGGCGTAGGCCTCGCCGAGGTCGTCGATGTGGACCAGGCTCCAGCGGTTGTCGGCGGGGCCGATCAGCCGATATTGTCCGCGCCGCATGAGCCTGGCCATCGTCTCGAGAATGCCCCCGGCGCCATAGACGAAGCCGGGGCTGATGATCGTCGCGCGCAGGCCTCTGGTGCGCGCCAGGGAGACGAGTTCGGCTTCCATCTCGGCATGACCACGGGCGAGCAGGCAGGGACGCGCAGGCATCGACTCATCCACCCGCGCGCCGCCATAGCGGGCATGCGTCAGCGCGCCGCTCGTGTAGACGAAAGGCTTTTGCTCGGCGAGGCATGCCGCGGCGAGCGAGCGGGTCATCCGCGTGTCGCTCTCGTGCATCGCGTGGATCTTGGCGCGGGTCCAGCGCCCGGTGGTCCTTTGTTGGGCGGCATGGATGACCGCGTCCACCTCGGAGACGCGCGGCACGTAGGTCTCGGGACGCCACATATCGCCGGCGAAGACCTCGGCGCCGATTGCGGTAAGCGGGGGTGCCTTGGCCGGATCGCGGACGAGCCCCCACACCGCATGCCCATGTCGCCGCAGGGCTCGCACGGCGGCACTTCCTACAAAGCCGGTGGCTCCGGTAACGAGAACTCTCACGAGTGTGGCTGCCTGTTGCATCCCAGGGGCGAATCGTCGCGTCGACTTGACCGGCCGCCGATCCTACCCTGCACGGCTCCCACGGGCGAGAATTCGGGTCGAAGCCCAGCCGGGCGGAGGCCTGTCGCAACGGTCCGGCTTTTTTTAGAATCTGGGCTTCGGACGTCGGCCGTACGGCGATTGCTCGCCAGTTGGCACTGCTGGGAGAGCCGGCAGTACCACACGCACGAGCGGCGGCGCCCGGCGCACTATCCCCGTTCTTCTTCGTTCCAGGTCTCACCCAGGACGCTTGCACATGGCCGACGCGATTCGCCAGTTCGATCCCTTTTCTGCCCGCGACACTTTTGATACCGGCTCGGGCAAGGCCGCGATCTATCGACTCTCGCGGCTCGAAGCGCTGGGCCTGGCGAAGATCTCGAACCTCCCGTTTTCGATCCGCGTGCTGCTCGAGTCGGTACTGCGTTCGTGCGACGGTTACGAGGTGAACGAAGCGGATGTGAAGAATCTCGCGTCGTGGAGCCCCACGAACGTGGCGGCGGTCGAGATCCCGTTCAAGCCGGCCCGCGTCGTGTTGCAAGACTTTACCGGCGTGCCGGCGGTAGTCGATCTGGCGGCCATGCGCACCGCCATACAACGGCTCGGTGGCATGCCGCGCAAGATCAATCCCCTCATCCCGGTCGATTTGGTCATCGACCACTCGGTGCAGGTCGATTTCTTTGCCAGCGATCAGGCCTTGGCCGAGAACGTCGAGCTCGAATTCCAGCGCAATCGCGAACGCTACGAGTTTCTGCGCTGGGGGCAGGGGGCCTTCAGCAACCTGCGCGTCGTGCCGCCGGCGGTGGGCATCGTCCACCAGGTGAATCTCGAGTACCTGGCCAAGGGGGTCTTCCTGGGCAAGGACGCGCAGGGCGAGGTCGCCTATCCCGATTCGCTCGTCGGAACCGACAGTCACACCACAATGATCAACGGCCTGGGCGTGGTCGGTTGGGGCGTGGGGGGCATCGAGGCCGAAGCGGTCATGCTGGGCCAGCCAATTTATATGCTTATGCCCGAAGTGATCGGCTTCGAGATCAAAGGCCATCTGCCTGCCGGCGCGACGGCGACCGATCTCGTGCTGACCGTGACCCAGATGCTGCGCAAGAAGGGGGTCGTCGGCAAGTTCGTCGAGTTCTATGGTCCCGGCGTGTCGAACATGCGGCTGGCCGATCGAGCGACGATTGCCAACATGGCGCCCGAGTATGGCGCCACGATGGGCTTCTTCCCCATCGATGCCGAGACGCTCGCCTACCTGCGTCGCACCGGCCGCACCGAGGCCGAAGTGCAACTGGTCGAACGCTACGCGAAGGAACAGGGCCTGTTCCGCACCGATAGCGATCCCGCGCCCAAGTTCACGGATACCCTCTCGCTCGACTTGAGCACGGTCGAGCCGAGCCTCGCCGGTCCCAAGCGTCCGCAGGATCGCGTACCGCTGGCCGCCATGAAGACGACGTTCGAGAAAGCCTTGTCGGCGCCGGTGGCGGAGCGTGGTTTCGCGCTCGACAGCACGGCGCTGGGGCGCACGGCACGCGTGGTCGACAACGGGCGTTCGAGCGAAATCACGCACGGCGCTGTGGTCATCGCGGCCATCACCAGTTGCACGAACACGAGCAACCCCTCGGTGATGCTCGGCGCCGGGCTGTTGGCACGCAAGGCGGTCGAGCGCGGCCTGTCGGTAAAGCCCTACGTCAAGACGAGCCTCGCGCCGGGATCGCGCGTCGTGAGCGATTATCTCGATCGCGCCGGTCTGACCGACGATCTCAAGGCGCTCGGTTTCCACACCGTCGGCTACGGTTGCACGACCTGCATCGGCAACAGCGGACCTCTGCCCGAGCCGGTGTCGAAGGCGATCGTCGAAGGCGATCTCGTGGCGGCGGCCGTGTTGAGCGGCAATCGCAACTTTGAAGGCCGCATCAACCCGCACGTGAAGGCGAACTATCTGGCCAGCCCGCCGTTGGTCGTGGCCTATGCCCTGGCCGGCACGACCGATATCGATCTGGTCAAGGAGCCGATCGGCGAGGGGCGCGACGGCAAGCCGGTCTTCTTGAAAGATATCTGGCCGTCGCAAAAGGAGATCGACGAGCTGATCGAATCGACCGTGCTCCCCGAGATGTTCCGCAACCAGTATGAGAACTGTCTTACCTCGAACCAGGAGTGGAATGCGATCGCCACGAGCACGGGCGATCTCTACCAGTGGGACGAGTCGAGCACGTATATTCAGGAGCCACCGTTCCTGACCGATATCAACACCGAGCCTGATCCGTTGCGGCCGATTCGCGGCGCTCGCGTCCTGTTGGCGCTGGGCGATTCGATTACGACCGATCACATCTCGCCCGCGGGTTCGATCGCCAAAGATTCGCCGGCGGGACGTTACCTGCGCGAGCATGGCGTGGAGCCGGTCGATTTCAACAGCTACGGCTCGCGACGCGGCAACGATCGCGTGATGACGCGCGGCACGTTCGCCAACATTCGCATTCGCAACCAGATCGCTCCCGGCACGGAAGGGGGCGTCACCCGCCACCTTCCCGACGGCGAGACGATGAGCGTCTACGACGCCTCGCTCAAGTACAAGGCCGAAGGCGTGCCGCTCGTCGTACTGGCGGGCGCCGAATACGGCACCGGCAGCAGCCGCGACTGGGCCGCCAAGGGGACGCAACTTCTCGGCGTGCGGGCCGTGATCGCCTCGAGCTTCGAGCGCATCCACCGCAGCAACCTGGTCGGCATGGGGGTGTTGCCGTTGGAACTGCCGGTCGGTACGACGTGGCAATCGCTGGGACTGACGGGCGAGGAGATCTACGACCTCGACGGCATCGACGACACGTTGAAGCCGCTGTCGACCATCACCGTGCATGCGAAGAACGCGGCCGGCGCGGTCAAGACGTTCGAGGCCAAGGTGCGGATCGATACGCCCGTCGAGTTGGATTACTATCGACATGGGGGCATCTTGCAGACCGTGTTGCGCAAGTTGCTCGCCGAGGCCTGACAGGCCGGGGAAGTGTTCCTCGGCCTGTGCGGACCGCAGGATGCGATCCCAAAATCGTGACGTCCGTCGTGATTTTGCGAGCCGTGAGCAGCTAAGCTGCGAACCTGGCGAGGGGGAAGAATGCCACGAGGGCATGCTTCCCCAGGCTGTTAAGATCGAACGTTCCAGACGGCGGACTTCTTCGAGCTCCCCGATTCGAGCTTTGCCATGCCGTCCGCCCGTCGAGCCCCATCGCACGATCTACCCGCTACTGTCAGGGCGCGGCGACGCGGAATCTGGTTTCGTATCGCCGCCATGCTGCTGGCGGTCGTGGTCGGTTGTCTCGTGGCGGAAGTGGGGCTGCGCCTCTTCGGCATTCGCCCAGAGCGCTATCCGATTCCAAAATGGCTCGCCTGGGATGGCCAGCAGTTTCGCGAAGCCCCCAAGGAAGAAGGGCTCATCAAGCGCCCCAGTCGCTTCGAGTCTGAAGGCGTGCGCATGGGTGAGTACACGCCCTACGCGCGCTTCAAGGTCGTCTACGGCAGCAATCCCACGGACTATTTCGACGCAGACAACAGCGTGCTGGCCGAGGTGAACAATCTCGGATTGCGCGGTCCCGATGTGGCGGAAGAGAAGCCCGACGCCACGCGCCGCGTCCTCATCCTGGGAGACTCGTTCACCTTTGGCGTGGGCGTGCGAGACGAAGACACCTTTGCGCGACGCCTGGAAGCCGATCTGAATCGCGAGGCGCCGAGCGGCGAACGTATCGAGGTGATCAACGCTGGCGTGCAAGGCTACAACACGCGCGACGAGGTACTCTATCTCGAGCGCGAGTGGCTGCGGCTCGCGCCCGATCTCGTCATCATCGTCTTCTATCTGAACGACGCCTACGAGGATCGTACGTTTCTCAACATGGGCGAAGCGCTCGGCGTCTACGTCGAGCCCTATGGCCTGGGGCGGTACAGCTACCTGGCGGATCTCGTGCAGCACGAGATCGGTGCCCGCCGGTCGCAGCGGGCACTCGAAGAGTATTACCTGCAGCATTACTTTCGCGACGCGCGGAACTTTCTCGCCCGGCCGGGCGAGGTGGCGAGCGACTGGTTGAAGTCTCGCGCGGCGCTCGATCGCGCGGCGCAACTCTTACGCGAGCGGAACATTCCGCTTGTGCTGGTCCTGTTTCCCGAGTTGCATCAACTCGACGCCAGCTATCCCTTTGCCAAGGTACACGACCTCGTACGCGCGACGGCCGACGAGCTTTCGGTTCCTGTTCTCGACCTGCTCGATGTCTACCGCGGACAGGTGGACCATGAGCTGTGGGTACATCCCACCGATCACCACCCGAATGCCGAGGCTCACCGTCTCGCGGCCCAGGCACTGCACGACTTTCTGTCGCAGCGCAAGCTTCCGTAGCGTCCCTGCGATGCGCAGGAATGCTGGTTTTCCTTTCTCGGCGGCTTCTTCCGCCGCACTCCGCGCACGCCTACATCTTGGGCGATACTCGCCTGATAAGGGGGCAGCGGGGCTCTCTGCACGCGCGGCACGGTTTGTCTCGACGGGGCCCTCGCGGGATCGCAACTGCTTGTGGAATAGGAGTCTACGCCGCGGGCGGCCAGCGCGCGACTAGGCCATCTTTGCAGGCGTGGCACGCTCCTTGCCTTAGGGATCACGCGCGAGCAATCGACGTCCCGGACCTTGTCCGAGCGGCGACGGATGGCTGGCCTGAGTTTGCCTCACGACTCACGCCCCTGTACTGCCCCATGACCGGATCCAGCTACTTCTTCCTCCTGCTCACCTGCTGCGTCGGCGGTTCCCCCTCGGTAGCCACGTCGGCCGAGCACCAGGTGACCTTTATACGCGCCTATCAGTCCGGCTCGTGGCAGGTGCAAGAGACCGAGCAGTTCCAGGTCTGCGTCCAGTCGGGCTTCCAAGAGGCGGAGAAGCTGGCCAGCGTCTGCGAGCGGTTGCTGGCCGAGACACGCCGCGATTGGCTCAGCGAATCGGAAACGGCTGTTGTGTGGCGACCGAAGTGCCAGATCATTCTTCACCCGAACAAGAACAGCTACCTGGCAGCGGTGGGTCCTGGTGGCGCTTCGACCGTCGGTTCCGCGTTGGTCGAGCGCCGCCATGGCCAGATCATCTCGCGCAGAATCGATCTTCTGGCGACGGCCCGCGACGGCGCCCTCTCGGCCTTGCCGCACGAGATGACGCACGTCGTGCTCAGCGATCGCTTTGTCGAGACCGATCCCCCGCGCTGGGCCGATGAAGGTCTGGCGGTGTTGGCCGATCCGCTCGAGAAGCAGGCGCGGCATGCCCAAGAGCTCGACCGCGCGGTTCGTGGCCGCACGTTGTTTCGACTCCCGCAACTGATGGCCGATGCCGGCGACGCCTGCCAGACCCGCCCCGATGTCTTTTATGCGCAGAGCACTTCTCTCGTCCGTTACCTGGTCTCGCACGGCACGCGGGCGCAGTTTGTCGAGTTTCTGACCATGGCGGGCCAAGATGGGTACGATGCGGCCTTGCGCCACGTGTACTCGATCGACGGCGTTGCCGCGCTGGAAAAAGGCTGGCACCGTGTGGTTACCACCGGCGGTACCAGACCGGCGGTCGATGCCCTGGTCGAAGACGAAGCAGAAACGCTGGCGGCCCAGAAGCGGTCGTAACGAGAAGACCACCTTTCGCGTCTTGCTGACTGGAGTTCTTCGCTCTCGAAGTTTTTGGCGTCCCTCGATGGCAACGGCCCTGGTCGAACACGTTCGACCAGGGCCGTATGCTTTTCGAGCGAACGTCTGGAGACGTTCGGCAGTTGACGGTGAGCCGCGCTTACGGCAGGTAGGTGCCAAGGCTCTTGCGGCCGGCGCTGAAGTCGTTGCGCGACGACGAACCATAGCTGCGCGAGCGGCCGCCGTAGTTGTAGTACGTCGTGCCGCTGTTGACGCTCGGCGCCGGCTCGGCCGAAAAGCGGCGCGTGCCGGTGCTTGGCGCTTGGGCCGTGTTGGGAGCCGGAGCCGCATTGTTGTTCGCGGCGGGAGCCGGCGTTTGCGCAACGACCGGCGCCGGCGTCGATTCGACCGTCACTGGAGCGCGGTACGTCGGGTAGTACCGAGCCTGATTGCCCTGCCAGAAGCTGAAGTCCTGGCCGCGCATCTTCGAGCCGGCGTCCCGCGGAGCGGCAATGGCCGCTGTCGCCAAGACAGCCGTCAGCACCAACGAGGCGCCGAGCGCGAGCGATCGTGTGTTGTTCCAACGCATGATTAGTTCCTCCGCCTAAAAGTTTGAGAAGCCTGCTACCAGGCACGAAGCATCACGCACGCCGTGACTATCCCCGCGCAGGTCAGTCTTTCCCAAGTAAGAATTGAACCAAACTCAACTCGACGCTAAGAGAGCTCATGGGAGCAAGCCTCGAGGAACCAGGAGCCGCCCAGGCAGTGGGCGTTGGCAGCAGCAGCGCCAAGACCAAGAAGGCCCGTCCCAAAACGAAAATGCGTCGTGACCGAAGCGTCTCGACAGCCATGGTTCGCCGCACGATCTTTAAAAATGCCCGTCGACATTACTCGACTGGCGACACACCGTGCCTCGAGCGGAAACAAGGTTTCAGCACCTGGACCTTACTTCCGCGCTCACAATTCTTCGGTGCTGGACGTCAATACGTCAACAGAAAAATATAGGTTCAAAAACCGGCGTGAGGGATAAAGCGGTTGTGGCGGCGAGAGACGTTCGGGCGCTGGACTCTCTCGGCGCGGGGTGTTGTAATGAAAAGGCTGTCCCCCGAGTGAGTTGCGCGTCGCCAGGCGACGACGGAACAAGAGGTTTTGGTATGCCGAATTCCGCGCACGGGCGCTTCCTTGCATTCTTGTTAGCTTCAGCGATGTTCGTGGCGCTGGGGGTGGTGGCGCCCCTGGGTGCCGAAGAAACCACCTTGCCGGCCGCCGCGTCGCGCGACGTCGATTTCGCCAAGGATATTCGTCCCTTGTTCGAAGGAAGCTGCGTCGCCTGTCATGCCGGTGACAATCGACAAGGAGGCTTTCATCTCGGGACGCGCGCTGAGTTTCTGCAGGGGGGAGACTCGGGCCCGGTGGTCATGCCGGGCAACAGTGCCGAGAGCCTGCTCGTGCAACTCGTGGCGGGAGTGGATGAGCATCGTGTCATGCCGGCCAAGGGTCCGCGCTGGACGGCCGAGCAGATCGGCCTGGTGCGTGCCTGGATCGATCAAGGACTGAGTTGGGACGATGGCTTTGTGTTCGTCGGGCGGCGGCGCTCGTCGCTGGCGCCGCGACGCGTCGAATTGCCCGCGCCCCAGCCGGGCGAATCATCGAACCCGGTCGACCTGCTCCTGCGTCCCTATCTCGCAGCGCACGGCGTCAGCACGCGCGAAGCGGTCGACGATCGTTTGTTTGTCCGCCGGGTTTATCTCGACGTGCTCGGTGTGCTCCCCTCGGTCGAGGAGGCCAACGAATATATCGCCGATGCCCGTCCGCACAAACGCGAGCTGCTGGTGGCGAAACTACTCTCCGACCATCGGCGCTATGCCGTCCACTGGCTGTCGTTCTGGAACGACGCCTTGCGCAACGACTATCAGGGCACGGGCTACATCGACGGCGGACGCAAGCAGATCACCGGGTGGCTGCTCGCCGCGCTCGAGAACAACCTGCCCTACGACGACTTCGTGCGTGGCTTGTTGCATCCCACGGAAGACTCGGCTGGCTTCATTCGGGGCATTGTCTGGCGCGGCGTGGTCAATGCCAGCCAGGTGCCCGAGGTGCAGGCCGCGCAGAACGTCTCGCAGGTGTTCCTGGGGATCAATCTGAAATGCGCCTCCTGCCACGATAGCTTCATCAACGACTGGAAGCTGGCCGATGCCTACGGGCTGGCGGCAATCTTCAGCGACGCGCCGCTCGAGGTTCATCGCTGCGATCGTCCGACGGGCGAGACGGCGTCCATGAAGTTTCTCTACCCCGAGTTGGGCGAGGTGGACACCGCGGCCGAACGAGACCAGCGGCTCGCGCAACTCGCCGAGATCATGACCAGCGAGAAGAATGGGCGGCTGGCGCGGACGATCGTCAACCGGCTCTGGGCCCGGCTCTTGGGACGTGGCCTCGTCGAACCGGTCGACGAGATGGACAACGAGCCCTGGAATGCCGAGTTGCTGGACTGGCTGGCCCTGGATCTGGCCGAGCACGACTACGATCTGAAGCACACGCTGTCGCGCATACTCACGTCCAGGGCTTATGCGATGCCGGCGGTCGATGCCTCGCCCGAGCAACGGGCCGAGGGAGAATTCGTCTTCCGCGGGCCCCTCGTGCGTCGGTTGTCGGCCGAGCAGTTCGTCGATGCGGTCTCATCACTCGTGGGCAGCCCCTATGCCGAACCGGCCGCGGGCATCTCGCGCGCCCCGAACGAAGAGGTCCGCGCCGCGCTGGTGGCCGCCGATCCGCTGATGGTGGCGCTCGGCCGGCCAAATCGTGAGCAGGTGGTCACCGAACGTCCCTCGGCCGCCACGACCCTGCAAGCGCTGGAGTTGACCAACGGGGCGACGCTGGCCGATCGCCTGCATCGCGGGGCCGAAAAGATCTGCGCCGGCCAAACGAAATCGGGGGCCGTATGGATCGAGGAGCTCTATCGCCAGGCCTTGGGTCGAGTTCCCTCGCCCGACGAGACCGAGGCGGCCCTGTCGCTCGTGGGAGAGGCCGCCACGGTCGAAGGGGTCGAGGATCTGCTCTGGCTGCTGGTGATGCTGCCCGAGTTTCAATTGATCTACTGAGGAAGCGGACGCATCGTTCGATGCCACGCCGCAGGCAATGAGGAAACGCACGACATGCCGCTCGAGCTGAACTGGAATCGTCGCGATTTTCTTCGCACAGCAAGCGCCGCGACGCTGTCGGCCCTGGCCGCGGGGGCCGCCCGTCCGATCCTGGCCGATGATACCGCCGGGGGCGCGAACGGTCCGCCCGCGACGGCCGATGCGCTCGTCGTGCTGTGGATGGGGGGGGGCATGGCCCACACCGAGACGTTCGACCCCAAGGCCTACACGCCCTTCGAGTCGGGGCTCGATCCGAACCGCGTGCTCAGCACGTTTCCGGCGATCGATACGGCGGTCGACCAGATCAAGTTCTCCGCGGGGCTCGAACGGCTCGCCTCGGTCATGAATCGCGGGACCTTGATTCGCACCTACACGGCGGGCGACCTCGGTTTCATCCTGCATTCGCGACATCAATACCACTGGCACACCGGCTATGCTCCCCCGCAAACCGTCGCGGCGCCACACCTCGGCGCCGTCGTGGCACGAACGCTCGGTGCGCGCGACCCCGCCATGCCGGCGTTCATCGACATCGGACAGCGTTTCGACGTGGGCGAAGGCGAAGAGCTGAAGGCCTTTCATCAGGCGGGCTTCTTGGGAAGCGAGTTCGGCCCGTTCTTGATTCCCTATCCCGAGCAGGCGGTCGATACGATCCGCCCGCCGAAGGGGATGAGCGCCGAACGGTTCGCGAATCGCTACAAGCATTATCGTCGACTCGTCGAGCGCTCGCCCGTGGGGCAAATCGGTAGCGACTACCAGCGCGAATCGCTGCTGCGTTCGCTCGAGAATGCCGATCGGCTGCTCGGCTCGCCGGCGGCCAAGGCGTTCGATCTCTCGCTCGAGCCGCGCGAGAATTTCGAGCGCTACAACACGGGTCGCTTCGGTCAGGGGTGTCTCCTCGCGCGGCGGCTGATCGAGTCGGGCGCTCGTTTCGTCGAGGTCACGACCGAATACATCCCTTTCAAAAACTGGGACACGCACGACAACGGCCACACGCGTCTGGTGGACATGAAGCGCGAGATCGATGCGCCGATCGCGCAGCTCGTGCTCGATCTGGAAGAGCGCGGCCTGCTCGATCGCACGCTGATCGTCGTGGCCAGCGAATTCAGCCGCGACATGATGCTCGAAGGGAAGCCCGAGAATCAGGTCAAGGATCAGGTCGAGGTGCCGACCGTGATGACCGAGCTCAAGCATTACGGCATGCACCGGCACTTTACCGGCGCCGGTTCGGTGCTGCTGTTCGGCGGTGGCATCAAGCGTGGGCATCTTTACGGCCGCACGGCCGACGAACGCCCTTGCAAGACGATCGAGAACCCCGTCACGATCGAAGATCTGCACGCCACGCTCTACCGGGCGCTGGGGATTTCTCCACGTCTGGCGTATGAAATCGAACGGCGCCCCTTCTATGTGACGCGCGACGGGTTGGGACGCCCGATCGATGATCTCTTTGCCTGACCAGCCAGGCCTGGGCGGCGGATTCTGGTTGCACGGGGGGCGTCCCCCTCTAAGAATACGGGCGGATTTGGCGTGGTGCGGCACGAATCGGCCCGGCGCTGCGTCTTTTGAAGTTACGCTTTTCGCGGAATCGTAACCCGAAGCGTCAGCGAGGGGCACTATGCTCGACGCTTTCCAAGAATGCCCTCGCTGACGCTTCGGGTTAAGACGGGCCGATTTGCCGAGGATTGAGGTCCAAAAAACCTCGAAAGACGCAACTCCAAAAGCTGCGTCTCGTCCCGCGACGTACACTTGCCGAGCAGTGAATAGGCCCTCTCGTACCAGGTAGAGGAACCCAACATGTCTCTTTCTCGTGGCGCGCATCGCAACTTGTGGTGCGCGATCGGCGCAACAGCAATCATTTCATTTGCCTGGGCGCGACCTGGCTGGGGTTATCAGGTGGTGCGCGAGGCCGATCCCGAGGCCCCCATCGCCGCCCCGGCCGAGGGGACTCCTGCGGCCGAGCCCACCAAGGCCGAACCGGTCGTCGAGCCGGCCGACGAAGCAGGCGAACCCAAGCCAGAGGCGAAGCCCGACGAGGGAAAACCGGCCGAAGAGGCCACTCGGCCGAAGACCGACGAGAAGAAAAAGCCGGCCGGCGCGACGTACACCGTCACGAAAGAGCCGTTCAAGGTCGAAGTATCCCTCGACGGCGTGTTCGAAGCGATTCAGACGAGCGAGATCGTGCTGCGCCCCGAGACGTGGAGTGAGTTCGTTGTCGAGTCGGCGGTCGAGGCCGGCACGCTGGTGAAGAAGGGGGACGTGCTCCTCAAGTTCGACCCCCGCAATATCGACTGGGCCATTCGCGACATGGAGAACGATCGCGAGTTGTCATACCTGGCGATCAAGCAAGCCGAAGACGAGCTCAAGCATCTCGAGCAAGAATCGCCCCTCGAGCTGGAAGTGGCCGAGCAGTCGGCGCGACTCATCACGCAAGAGTTGAAGAACTGGGAGAATATCGACCGCGCGTACTACGAGAAGAGCAACGACTACCAGCTACGTTATGCGAAACAGTATGTCGAGAACGCGGAAGAAGAGCTCAAGCAGCTCGATAAGATGTACGCCGCCGATGACCTGACCGAGGAGACCGAAGAGATCATCCTCAAACGCCAGCGCGAGCAAGTCGACCAGGCGCGCTTCTACTTCGAACGCGCGAAAATCGAACATGCCCGGACCATCGAGCAGGAGATCCCCCGGCAAGACGAATCGATTCGTCTCGGAGCGCGTCTGGCCGAAATCAAGTTGGCGCGGATTCAGTCGCGAACGCCGATGGAGCTGGGCCGCAAGAAGCTGGAGCTGGCCAAGCTGCGCTACGAGCAATCGAAAACCGACGAACGGTATGCGAAGCTGCAACACGATCGGGGCCTGATGGAGATCTACGCCCCCGAAGATGGCGTGGTGTACTACGGGCGGCCGATACGTGGCGAATGGAGTGGATCGAGCGGCATGGCCGAGCAAATCCGCCGCGGGGGCAACGTCTCGGCACAGCAGGCGCTGATGACGATCGTCGTGCCGCGGCCCATGTTCGTCCGTGCCAAGTTGCCAGAGAAAGAGCTCGCGCAGGTCGCGATTGGTCAGCAGGGCCGGGCCGTGCCGACGGGTTTTCCCGACACGAAGCTGGTGGCGGCGGTTTCGCGGATCTCGCCGATTCCGGTGAGCGAGGGGCATTTCGACGCCCGCGTCACGGTCGATTTGGGTCCGGGGCACGAGGCCCTCATGCCAGGCATGCAGTGCAGCGTCAAGCTCGTGCCCTATCGGCAGGCCGAAGCGATCGCCGTGCCTTCGAAGGCTCTTTTCACCGATGATCTCGACGATGCGAATCGCTACGTGCTGGTCGTCGGGAAAGATGGCGAACACGCACGCCGCGACGTGACCGTCGGCAAGGTGAGCGGCGACCGCACGGAGATCGTCGGCGGTCTGGCCGCAGGGGAAAAGATCCTGCTCGAAAAGCCTGAGCCTGCAAAGGGCGAATAGACATGAAGTCGCTGCGCACGAATGCCGGAGCATGGGTAGTGGCGCGCGCCGCCGCGATCGTGGCGTGCTGTTGGATCGCGGGCGTGGCTGCGGCCGAAGAAGCGGACGAAGTAACGGCCAAGAAGCCGGTCACCCCGCCGCTCAAGATGACCGAGAATCCGCTGCTGGAGAATGTCCCCAAGCTGGCGCCGGCACATCCAACGGATCCGGCCCTGCTCGAGGAATCCATCAATCGTGGAATCAAGTTCCTGCTCGAGGATCAAAACAAGGATGGTTCCTGGGGATCGGCACGCAACACGAAGGAACTGAACATCTACGCCCCGGTGCCCGGCGCCCACCACGCCTTTCGGACGGCGGTTACCTCGATGTGCATTACGGCGTTGATCGAGACGGGCCGCACGGACGAGGCCACGATCGCTGCGCTCGAGCGGGGCGAGCAATGGCTGCTCGATCAACTCTTGCGCTTGCGCCGGGCGACCCCCGATGCGCTCTACAACATCTGGGGGCACGCCTATGCCATTTCGGCGCTCGTGAAGATGTACGATCGCGTGCCCGGCGATGAAGTCCGCCGCGGTCAGATTCGCACGCTGATCGAATCGCAGTTGGACTATCTCGATCGCTTCGAGTCGGTCGACGGCGGCTGGGGCTACTACGATTTTCGCACCGGTTCAAAAAAACCGGGCACGGACGCGACCAGCTTTCAAACCGCCACGGTGCTGATCGCCATGCACGAGGCGCGGCAGATTGGCGTCGAGCCGAAGCAGCGCACCGTCGACCGCGGCATTGCGGCCATTCTGCGTCAGCAGAAGCCCGATTTCTCGTACCTCTATGGCGAGTATCTCAAGTGGGTGCCGATGCACCCGGTGAACCGCCCGGGGGGCAGCCTGGGACGCTCGCAAGCCTGCAACGCCGCGCTGCGCATCTGGAACGACCAGAGCATCACCGATCAGGTCATCGCCGTCTGGCTCGATCGCCTCTTCGCGCGCAACGGTTGGCTCAGCATCGGCCGCAAGCGACCGATCCCGCACGAGTCGTGGTTCGCCGTGGCGGGCTATTTCTATTACTACGGTCACTTCTATGGCGCCATGTGCATCGAGTTGTTACCCCCTGCGCAACGACAAGAGTATCGCGATCACATGACGAAGCTCATGCTCGAGCTGCAAGAAAAGGACGGCTCGTGGTGGGACTATCCCCTCTACAACTACCACCAGCAGTACGGCACTGCCTTTGCGCTGATGACCCTGGTGCGCTGCCGTGGCGAGGCGAAGAGCTGATCTTGCCGGGGCTTCTCTGGTAGCGGTTGTGCCGATTCTAGGCCGGCCGGACGAAGCTTGCTGAATCGTCAGCCGCGGCCGGCCCTGCTGCCGGCACGTTCGTCAATACCGGGCGGAATCGTGACTTATGGTTTCTTATCGCCGCGCGGATCCCCCTGCGCGCGGTCATCTTGAGACCACTCGCCATGACGCCGTATCAACCCTCTGCCCGGGCACAGCGTTGGCTCGCGCCCGAATCGCTGGCCACGTCGATTGCCCTGGGCATCCTGTTGACCGTCGTCGCACGGTTCGCCGGCTTGGGACGTGGCGTCTTCTTCGCACGCTGGATGGATCGCGCGGAGTTGGGCAGTTGGTCGCTGGCTTACAACGCCATCTCCGTGGTCTCGTTCTTTTTACTACTGGGCTTGCCAGGCGCCCTGAGCCGCTACGTCGAGCGCCACCGGCGCGAAGGCCGCCTGCGCAGCTTTCTCATCCGTACGCTCGTCGCCGGGTTGGGCGTGGGCGTGGCGGCATGTCTCGTGGGCATGATCTTTGCGTCCCCCCTGGCACGATTCTTCTTCGACGATTCGCAGCGCATCACGCTGATGGCGCTGACGGCCCTGGGCACGTTCTCGCTCGTGGCCACGAACCTGGTGCAGGGGGTGTTCCAGGGGTTGCGCCTTTCGCGGATCAACTCGCTGGTACAGATGGGCCAATCGATCGGTTTTGCCCTGCTGGGGGCCGTCGTCTTGCTCCTGTGGCGCGACGATGCGATCGGTAGCGCCTGGGCCTATCTGCTGAGCGCCGTGGTCGTCATGCTGCCCCAGACCTGGCTCTTGTACGTCTACCTGCGCACGTTGTCCCCCAGTCCGGCCGCTGGAGCGAACGAGCCCATCTGGCGACCCATGTTGATCTATTCCTTTGGCACTTGGAGCGCCGGTGGACTGTCCGAACTGTGGCGCGTCGTGGATCGTTGGCTGCTCGTTCACGACGGCGCCGGCGAAACGGTCGAACGCCTAGCCCAGATCGGCAGCTATTACATCGTCGAGATGATCACCCTGCCGTTGCTGACGCTGGCCGTGCAGATCAGCATCCTCGTCCTGCCGCACATCGTACACCTCTACGAGGATGGTCGCGACGCCGACGCGCAGCGACTGGTGCGCCTGTCGACGAAGCTCGTCGTGCTGATGCTCGTCTTCGGTTCCTACCTGCTCGTGACGATGAAGCACTTCCTGCTCGTCACCGTGTTCGACGACACGTCGGGGCAGGGACTGGCCATCTTCGAGTTCGTGTTGATGGCCATGATCGCCGCTTCGGCCCACTACATGTTGCGTTCGTACGTGCTGTGCCGCGAGCGCGTCTGGTTCACCGCGGCGGGCTGGGGCGTGGGGCTAGCGGCGAACCTGGCGCTGGCGGCCATCTTGATCCCCCGCTACGAGCTGGTCGGCGCGACGCTGGCCACCATGATCAGTGCGCAAATTGCGCTCGTGACGATCGTCTGGTTGAGCCGTATCGGTGGACTGGCCATCGAGGCACGCCTGGTGGGCGTGCTGGTGTTGCCGCTAGTGTTGCTCGCGCCGCCGCTGGCGACGGCCGCCGCGCTGGGGGCGTTGGTCGTCGTGGCCGCCACGACGCATCTCGTGTTCGACCCGCAAGAAAAACAACAATTGCGCGACAAGCTGAATGCCGCGAGCGCTCGTTTCCTGCCACGGCGTTTCAGCGAACGTGTCGCCGTGCATGCGTGAGTTCCACTCTGTGTTCGATACTTTCCACGTGGTACGAAAGCGAACGGTCTCCCGATGAATGACAACAGCCAGATTGGTGCCGGCCCTGGCGAACCGGGGCTGGTGAGCGTGGTGATTCCCACCTATCAGCGCGGCTACATTCTGGACCGCGCGATTCAGAGCGTCCTCGACCAGACCTATCGTCAGGTCGAGATCGTGGTGGCCGACGACGGATCGACCGATGCGACTCGCGAGGTGGTCGCACGTTTCGGGCCAGTCGTGCGCTACTTCCATCAACCGAACGCCGGCGTCTCGGCCGCGCGCAATCTCGGCCTGCGCCACGCGCGCGGCGAGTTCATTGCGCTCTTGGATTCCGACGATTGCTGGCTGCCGTGGAAGCTCGAAGCGCAGGTCCGCTTGCTGAAGCGCTTTCCCGAGGTGGGCATGGTCTGGACCGACATGGTGGCGATCGATGACGATGGCCGCTGTCTCGACGAGGCCCACTTGCGCAACTTTTACGCCGCGTACCGCGAGCTGCCGACGAACGACTTTTTCGAACGCAGCGGCCGGCTGGCCGATCTATGGCCCGACGCCCCCCCACAACTTGCCGGCCGCAAGTATTTCGTCGGCGATATCTTCTCGCAGATGCTGTTGGGGAATCTCGTCCACACGTCGACCGTGCTGATGTGCCGCGAGCGGCTGCAGCTCGTCGGCGGGTTCGATCAGACGCACCGCTTCGCCGGCGAGGATTACGAGTATCACCTCACGACCAGCTACCACGGGCCGGTGGCGTTTCTCGACGTGTCGAGCATCTTGTATCGAGTGGGCGCCCCCGATCAGATCACGGCGCCCCATCTGGCGCTGCACTTCGCGCAGGGAAATCTGCGCACGGTGCAGTCGTGGTTGGAACGCGCCAAGGGACGCATCCGACTGACGCCAGCCCAAGTGCGACGCCGTATGGCGGGCTCGTTCGGCTGGGCTGGGCGCGAGGAGCTGCGCGCGGGACAACGGAGTGCTGCCCGCCAGCACCTGCTGCAAAGCCTGCGTCTGCACCCCTTCCAACCGCGCCTGGGGGCATTGCTGGCGCTGAGCCTTCTGCCGCGGCGGCTCTACGATCGGTTGCAGTACGTGCGTCACGCCGATCGGACAGCCGCGGTCGCCAAACAACCGACGAACGAGCAGGCGAACGAACCCGATCACGCCCTGACCCCGTAATGGTGCCGTTGTCGCTAAGGAAACAACTTCAGACTCGGGTTAGAATGCGATCGCGCAACTTCAACCCCCGTCCTGGGTCGCTCCTTTATGCTGAACTTCATCAATGTCGGCCCCGGCCGGTCGCCGTGGATGTGTTTCTTGATGGTGATCGGTCTGTATCTGACGACATCGTCTGATGCTCGATGCGACGACCGTGTGCCCGAGTTGCCGAGCATCGCGCTCTCCGTGACCGAGTCGTGGCCGATCGATCACGCGACGCACCACGTGCAGGGGCTGGCGGCCACAGGCGACTCGTTCTGGATTTCGAGCGTTGATCGCGCGGCACGTAAGGGATACCTCTACCGTGTTGAACGAGCGACGGGGAAGGTGGCCGTCGAGCGTGACTTGACGCGCGAGGCACAGATCCACTCCGGCGGCATGCAGCTCGTCGGCGATGAGCTGTGGGTGGCCCTGGCCGAATATCGGCCCAAATCGAAGGGGACGGTGTTGCGCCTCGATGCGGAGACACTTGAGGAGCGCGGTGCGTTTCTCGTCGATGACCATCTCGGCGCTGTGGCGACGGATGGCCGCGAGCGCGTCTACGCCGTGAACTGGGACAGCCGCACGATCTACACGTTCGACCTGTCGGGCAAGTTACTGGCGACCGCGCCCAACGAAACCGGCATCGCCTGGCAAGACATCGAGTGGCACGACGGACAACTATGGGGCATCGGCCAGACGAAGGTCGAAGGTGTCCCGCGGGGAGTAGTCGATGTGATCGACATTGCGACGTGGAAGCCCGTGCGACGCTACCTGCTCGAAGGGCATCTCAAGTCGCCACGAACCACCTTCGGCCGCGAGGGATTCACGTTCTTCGAGAAGAGCATCCTCGCACTGCCCGAGGATGGACCGCATTCGACGGTCTATCGTTTTCCGCTGCCGGTGGCGCAGGGGCACACCGCGGATTAGAGAGGATCGCGGGGAATCTAGCAGGCTGCTGAAAAAGGTCCGTCGTGGCCTTTTTCAGCCTCGCGAAGTGCGGAGTTGAACTCCGCACCGCTCGCAAAAGAACGACTTCCGTCGCTATTTTGTGATCGCATCCAGGCGATCCTATCAGGCTGCTGACTTTTTCAGCAGCCTGATAGTACCCAGCCATGCGTTGGGATTTCCACACACGTCGGCATATTCATTTTCATTCTCGATCAAAGTTACTATTCGATCCTTGCCGAGCCAGGAGCAAAACACTTTCACAATTTTTTAACTTTTTTCTTGCCCCCCCCCCCCCCCGAAACGGCTAGCATTGGTCCTTAGCGTTGGGGAACCATGCAGGGTGGTTTCGGGGATCGAACGATGCGCGCGATTCTTTTCGCGTCGCCGATGGTGGCGATGCTATTGGGCATTGTGGCCTGGCGGAGCGGTGCGCTCGCCGGCATCGCGCCAGGCGCTTTGAAGTCGAGCGTCGCGCCGCCATTCGCACGCGCAAGCGTGCCGTCAGAGTTCGGCGAGTTCGTTCAAAGAATCTACTCCGCGCCGCAACGCGATCTGTTCGACTTGCCGGCGGAGCGACGCGAGGCGCTCCGCGAATCGCTGCGGCCCGATCCCGCGGTTGACGTGTCGCTTTCGACGCTCTTGCACGCGGTGCAGGTTTTCGGCGGCGACCTGACCATTACCATCCCCGATGACGAGCGGGCGGTTCGCTGTCTCGACGTTTTGCTTGATGTACAGTCTGCAAATAGGCTTTACGCACACGGGCACTCGCTGGTGCGCACGCGATACGGCGTTCGTGTGCCCGAGATAAATGAATCGCTTCTCTCCACGCCGCAGGGACACTCGCAGTCGCACCATGGGCAGGTGCTCGCTACCCTAGCGCGGCTCGGCGTGGCGCTATCCCACTCGCTCGATGTAGGCGATGGGCGACCAGCAACGGTGGCGGACATGCTGGCCGACCTGGTGGCCAATTTCCAGCTTGAAGGGGAGATCTACTGGGACGCCGTCGCACTTGCTTTGTACGTTTCCCCAGAAACGACGTGGACGAACCGCTTTGGGCGCCGTTTTTCGTTTGACGACCTGGCGGAAGAGCTGCTCGCACGCGACTTGAGCGATTCGCCCTGCGCGGGTACACATGCCTTAATTTCACTCAGCGTGCTCCAGCGAGTCGATCAGGAGTCGCCAGTGTTGTCCGCGGCGTGCCGCCAGCGGCTCCTCGCCTTTCTGCGAAGCAAGTTCGATCGCGCGGCTAGGTCCCAGCAGGCCGACGGATTGTGGACTCCGCTTTGGCACGCCGAGGATCCGACGGCGCTACGGCGCGTGAAGTGGGGCAGCGACCTTAGCCGTCTCGACACGGTCCTGGCCACGGGCCACCTGCTCGAATGGCTCTTGCTTTGTCCGCTCGAATGGCGGGAGCCGACGCGCGAAATGCTCACGCGCGCGGCCGTCGCGCTCGCGGAACTTCTCGGAGAGCGAGCGAAACACCCCGGGTGGGTGCGGTACAACTACTGTCCGGCAACGCACGCCGTGAGTGTTGTGCTCACGCTGTCGCGCGCGGCGCCGGTTGTCTCGTCGGCGGACAGAGCAATTGACCCCGGCGCGCGAAAGGAGGGGGCGACAACGCCAGGGAGCTAGTGGCGTTTCTTGGTTCTTGGCAACTCGTGCTGCTTATTGAAACGGAGGGCGTGATGATGAAGTTTCGCATCGGTGTGGCGTTGGCGAGCGTAGCACTCTTGGCATTATCTCTATCTATTACCTTCGCCTGGGCCACGCCGTCTGACGCAGTGGCGCTGGTGGACCTCGAAGAGGCGGCATCCATCCACGGCGGCGGCGAGTGCGATGGGTACCAGTGGGAGAACGGTGACGTCCACTGTGAAGAAAAGACACAGATGTGCGGTGGGGAAGAGAGACAATGTGCGACGGTCAAGTACACGAAACTCCGTAAGAAAAAGGACGAAGGCGGCTACGACATCCCGGGAGACTGGGTCGGAGTTGGGACCGATGGCACGTCATGTGACGTATGCAGCGAAAGCGCATGCAGTATTGCCGGGGCGCCTTATACCATCACGAATTGCAAGAAGGATGCACTTGGTCTCTAACGGAGCGACGACTTGCTTCGCAATCCTCGGGCTCGTGTGGCGATGAGAGCACGTCGCCACACGCGCTTGGAGGCCACGGGGGTACGTTTCGATGTTTTCCATGGCTCGCGTGATCTCGTTTCTCGTCGGCGTCGCCGTTTGTGCGGCTTGCGCCCGGGGAATCGCCGACGACCCGCAAGAAGATCTCGATGAGATCCTCCGCGCGTACGGTCGTGCTTATGCGGAGCTCGATAACTACAGCTACAAGTACACTGCCCTGGGCAAGCCACTTGTCTCGCTCACCGACCTGGAACGCGCGAGCAAAGTTCACATGCCCATGTTTCGCGGCGAGGTGACCGCGGCGCTCGATCGCCTGAGAAGGGTTCGTTTCCGCGCCGCAGACGAATTTGACACGGGGGTCAACCTGTGGGCGTTCGACGGCGAACGATTCACCCGGCGCGAGTCGACACGCCTCACAACCGGCGGAGTGACAAGGACCGCTGTGAGGATATCGGATGCGTCGGAGAACGATCCGAATTATTTCAACAACGAGCCCCTGGACTTCGTCCTGCTCGCCTTCGATCTGCCCAGTGCTCCGGTCGCGCACGAAGATCGGCGTGCATACCGGTTGCGGACACTACTCGAAAAGTACGAGTTTCGCAGCGAAGGGCAAGCGGAGTGCGACGGACACTCCTGTGTTTTGCTGTCGTCCGATCGAGTGCGACTGTGGCTTGACCCCAAGCTGGGCTTCGCAGTCCGCAAGCGGGAGGGCTATTCCAAAGGCAAAAAGGTGTTCGAGGTACGCGCCAGCGGCCACCGACAAGTCGTTCCCGGTGTGTGGGTTCCGATGCGCGTCGTCACCATCACCTTCGGATCGTCGTTTGATCCGCCGGAATTCTGGGAGCAACCTCTGTACGAGCGCGAGTACAAGATCACTGAGTTCCGGCACAACATCCCGCTCGCGGAGGCGATGTTCCGCATCGAGCCCGAACCGGGCGAATGGGTGAACGACAAAACTCGGGCCCTGACCGACTCCGCCGGTCGACCGCTGGAGGGGAGAACAGTCGGCTACGTTCAGCCGGCCGACCAGGCGCAACTCGACGAGGTGATCGCTCGCGCCAGCCGTGCGAGACCCGGCGCGGCACGGATCGCCAAGTCTCCCTTGAACTTCCTGCTTGTGGCGAACGCCATCGCGGTTCTGCTGTTGGGAATCGTTCTGGTCGCGCGGTGGTGGCTGCGCCGCAGGCCCTCCTGGTGAATTCACATGACGAATCTGGCTCATTTCGGTATCGTCGCCGCCGCGCTCGTGGCGGCGCCGGACGATCTCGTGTGGCGTGTGGAGAATTGCTGCGGTCCGAATTGCCTGTACGCGCTGCTCCGCTCGAAGGGAGTCGAGTCGGACTATGTCGCCTTGCAGGATGCGCTCCTTGCTAGCGGTCAACCCGTCTCGTTGGCCGATCTTGCGCGCCACACGGCGACGCTCGGCGTGCATCTCGCGATTGGCCGGACCGATGTCGCGGGGCTCAGATTGCTTGATATGCCGGCGATCGTCCATTTTGAAGGGGTGGCGGCGCAGGGGGAGTTGACCGGGCACTACGTCGTTGTGTTGAGCGCTGACGACTCCGGAGTAACGTACCTCGACGGAACCACTGCGGAGACGCGCTCTGTGGCTTGGCCCGAGTTCGAGGCGGACTGGAGCGGATACGTGGCCTTTGTCGAGCCCGCATTTCAGCGCTGGAGCGTCCCGCTGGCGGCCGCCAGCGTACTGGTGGGAGCGTGCGTGGCCGTCGTTTGCTGGCGATTCCTGCCTCGCCAAGGTCGATTGCTCTCGCGCGCGCTCGTCGCCGGCGCGTTGATTTCGTCTGGCGAGGCTGAAGCGGCCGCGCCGCCCACGCACACGAAAGAGACGCTCGCGCAAGCGGTCGCCGAGCACTGGAACCGCATCGACAGCCTGGTGGTCGAGTTCGACTCGCGGCACGTCTCGGGTGATGGCGAGGGACTCCGCACGACGCTCGTGGTCAAGGGAGTGCAACGCATGGTCGAGAGCTCCCACGGAGAGCTTGCGCCGGAGGACGACCCGCGGTCGTGGCGTCAGATTCGCACGCGCGACGAGTGGAACGTGTTTCAACCGCACTGGCGCGTGTACGAAGTGTCGCGCCGTTTCGTCGAGGCGCCCTATACCGACAAGATCACGGGACATATGTTCTTCGAGGCGACGGGGTGGTGGCCGCGAGGCGACGAGAATGAGCCGCTGTGCCTCGAGAACGGCAAGAGTTATTTCCTCCGCGACGTACTCGGCGATCCGGCGTACGTCATCGCGCCGGCGCTTGCGATGATCGAAGGCGCTGCCTGCCATGTCGTCGAGCGCGCCGGCGAAGATTGCCTATGGATCGACGCCGCACGGGGCGTGCTCATGCGGCGGCAGTTCTTCGCCGAGAATCGCGTGGATTCCGAGGTCTCGTGCGAGCTTCGCGATTACCGCGAGGTGGCAGCCAGAATCTGGCTGCCCTACGAAATTGAACGCTACCATCGGGGCCTCGCGCATCACGTCGTACACCGCGTGCAATCGTACCGCGTGAACGACGTGACCGACGCGGCGTTCGTTTTCGTTCCACCTCCCGGCACGCTTATCCACAACCGCGACACCGACGAGTTCTCACAGACCCCAGGTGGGCTGGACTTCTTCGAGGAGTTGATCTCGCGCGCGTACTCGCGAGTGGAGGCACCAAGACGACCGTTTCCGTGGACGCTCGTGGTGTTGCCTGCGCTGTGTGGAATCGCGCTGGGCGCCCTGGGCGCGCCGCTCACGACGCCGCGCGGCGCGATCCGGGTGAAATGACGCGAGGGCTACGTGATGTCGATTCGCGAACACTGGCTGGAAATTGCGTTCGCCGTCGCGGCGGCGCTGTTGTTGGCGCAGCTCGTTCCCGTTGCGTTGTGGTGGCTCCGCACGACGCGGTTCCACGGAGCCACATGGATGATGGTGGCTGGCGTGAACGCGCTCTTGGTCGCCGGCCTGCTCGTCTTTTGGTTCAGACAGCGGGGAGCCTAACCATGACGCGGCAAAAATCAGGCTTTACGCTGATCGAGTTGCTCCTGGTGATTGCCATTATTGGACTGTTGGTTTCTCTGTTGCTTCCCGCCGTGCAGGCGTCGCGCGAGAGCGGTCGGCGGCTGCAATGCCAGAATAATCTGCGTCAATACGGGATTGCGCTGGCGAATTTCGAGTCGTCTCGGAGGGTCTTTCCAGCGAGCGTGACGGCTACCGTCTATGGCCCCGCTTCGAACAATCCCAGCCTT
The DNA here is from genome assembly GCA_019636335.1 of Pirellulales bacterium. NCBI lineage: Bacteria > Pseudomonadati > Planctomycetota > Planctomycetia > Pirellulales > Pirellulales bacterium. The sequence goes on along the minus strand of JAHBXR010000017.1, from coordinate 25,739 downwards.
CAACTGCACAACTACATGCTGGAATTGCTGCCGTACTTTGGCGCTGGCGCCGAGCCTGATCTGTCCCTTGATTTCACCGAGGGCACGAACGAGGCAATTATTCGCCAGACTTTTCCCTTTGCTGTCTGTCCGTCCACGCCGAGTCGATCCGCGATGAGTGAAGCGACGCTTTCAACGGCCGAAATCGCTTCTTCCTTGGGCATCATTCCGGAAAACCAGCCACTTACGCAGGTGATCGAGTTGCTTGGTCCCACAGGTGACAAGATGTTCGAGGCCGCCCCAGGCGATTACAGCGTCCCTGCAGCCGTGAGCCGATCGGTAGCCGCAGCGCTCGATTATCCACTCCCGCCAGACGGCATTTTCTCGCTACTTCCGTTGGAAGGGATGTTTCCTCTACCGATTCAGCAACTCCTCGAAGCACGGACCATACGCGCGCTTTTCGTCGGCCCGGGCAAGATAGAGCTTGCCATCCGCCGCGACGCGGCCAGCATCAAGGATGGAACCAGCCATACGCTGGCGATGATCGAAGTGGCCGGCCGGCCACAATGCTGGCGAGGCGACTACCGGCTGATGGAGCGCGAGCCTTTGACGGGCGCCGCTTGGGCAGACCCCAGCAGCGTGGCCATCCTTGCCGGAACGGATGGCCCGCTCGAGGGTTTGATTCAAGCCTCGAACAACCGCCAGCCGTACAGTTTTCATCCGGCTGGCGTCAACGTGTGCTTCGCCGACGGACATGTTATCGTACTGAATGCTGACACCGACCCGCGCACACTTGTAGCGCTGGTCACACCTGATGGTGGTGAGACTTCCAGCCCATGACTATAGCTCGCCGCGATCGTCGAGCTTTGCTGTCGTTCTGTGCGCCCATCGTGACAGGCGCATTGCTTGCGCTCACTTTTCCACCGTTCGATCAAGTTTATCTCACGTGGATTGCATTGGTCCCTTTCGCCTACGTCCTTCGTTCGCGAGCCAACGGAGCAGCGATCTACGGTGGCGTTGCGCTGGGCGCGCTAGTCTACTTTCTCATCGGGCTCGATTGGATGCGGACTTGCTACGGTGGCTGCTGGCTCAGCCCATCGATGTTGCGCCTGGTGCTGCTGGCGGAGTGGGGCGCGGCTTGCGCCGTGGTTTCTTGCTACTTCATGCGGCGTTTCGCTCAGCGCGTGGCATGGCACATGGTTTTTGTGTTACCTGTGGCCGTGGTGGCGATGCAGTATTTCACTTGGTTTGCCGGATGCGCTGCGGGAGGCGCGCCGTTTCCTTGGCTGCAAATTGGACTTCCCGCGATCCAATACATTCGGCTCGCCCAGATCGCCGATCTGGGCGGCGTCTGGCTTGTCACGTTCGTCATCGCCGCCATCAATGGCGCGCTGTTTGATATGGCACGCCTGGCAAAAGCCCATCTTGGACACGGCGACATGTGCTGGTCGCGGATGGCACTTCCCGCGCTTACAGCCTTTCTGCTGCTTGGAGCGTGCTTCGTGTATGGAGACATGCGGCTTCGCGCGATCACCAGCCGAGTAGGACCGCGCGTCTGTCTCATGCCGTCCGAGCAATCACCCGTCGTCGATCTGACGCGTCACGGCGAAGCTCCGCGCATCGCCTTGCCCCCAGGGCACGTCGATGTGTTGCTCTGGCCAGAGAACTGCTTTGGCCATGTCATTCTGGACGTTGCCGTGGCCGATATTGGCTCTGACCTATGGCACATCTTTCCCGAGGGACAGATCACCGACGGCGGCGAAAAACGCGTTTTGGAGCGTTTGTCTAGTGCCGCCGAAGCCACGCTGTTTGTTGGCGCACATCGACTGACGCGCGCCTCTGACGGAAATCTCGCCTATTGCAATTCTATCGCTTGCGTTCACCCGACGCGCGGATACTTGGGCGCGTACGACAAGCACTATCTCGTTCCTTGGTCCGAGAAGATCCCGTTTTCGAGTAGAATCGACCTGGATTTGGGACTGTATTCGCCGGGCACTGAATCGCCCATTTTCAGTTGTGCCGCACGGCAGAGTGGAGAGTCGTTTCATTGCGCAGCCGCGATTTGTTACGACGCCGCTTTCCCAGCCGCGTTTCGGCTCTCGAATTACGCATTTCATCCCGACTTTTTTCTGATGGCAAGCTCGGAGGCATTTGAGCGAACGGGCAGGCTTCAAGCGTGCATGTTGCAAGCAGTGCGCTTCCGTGCTATTGAAAATCGCCGCGCGATCGTGCGGAACGTGAATGGCGGCCGGTCGGGCATTGTGGACGCAACCGGCTCCTATCGCGACTCAACGCTTCCGTCGAACCTGACCGAACCAACCGTCCTTCGGAACGTTCCCATCTACTCGCAAGTCTCGCTGTATACCAGCATAGGCGACTGGGCACCCATTACTTGTCTTGCGCTGATACTAACGAGCCTGACAACATTCCGTTGGAAAGCAAAAAAGCATCCGCCAGATTCGAGCGTGAAGGAGTCGCAACACTTGGTGCCAGCATCCGAGGATGGACCGCATTCGACGGTCTATCGTTTTCCGCTGCCGGTGGCGCAGGGGCGCACCGCGGATTAGAGAGGATCGCGGGGAATCTCGCGGCGATAGGGAGGAATATCGCGCGGCGGCAAGGGCTGTCCTGTTGATTCGTGCCACATGCGGCGTTCTTCGTGCGAGGCATAGTAGCGCAGCCACACGTCGGGGTCGCCGCACACGTCGGCGCAGTCCCAGTGCAGGAAGTGCCGTGGCGATTCGAGTTTTTTCTCGTGCGAGGGGAGAATGTCGCGATAGACGAGGGCGTAAAGCTGCCGATCGGACAGGTGATCGGTGAAGTCGAGCACGATCCGCTGGCCGTGCAACTTGCGAAGCACGTCGACCAGACGCGTGTGAATCTCTTCGTCGCTCAGATCGCGGGGATCGGCGAGCAAAAGTTCTGGCTCGAACCAGCGCGAAATCGGCAAGGCAGGGGCACGCTCCCAGGCCAGCATCGAGGCCAGGTACTCGTTCTCGATCGAGGTGGGAATCCGATCGTTTTCGAGTCGCGTGATCGACTCGTCGAGATAAGGTTCCAACTCGTCGCGCAACTGAGCGTTCAGCAGCAGATGATCGATTTCGTCGGACGGGGAGAATTGCGGTGCCGACATGCAGACTTTCCTCTTGCGACGCTCACAGGTAGCGGATCGTGAATGCCCAAAATCCCGCCGCACGACAGATGCGGCGCCAACCAACGAAAAGCGGCTGTCGTGGGGGGGAACAGACGACAAACCACGTTGCAGCCACGAGCAGAACGCCCTGGCCAGCGACCATCCAATGACCTACAAAGTTCGACTCTAACAACAAAGGGCCGGGCTTCAAGTATAATCAGGCTCAACTCTTGGCGATCTCTGGGCAGGCCGCAGACACGACCCCTACGACTATGACGGTCACGCCCGCGCAATCGGAACATCTGGCAAAGTCTCTTCAGCGTGAGACCAACGCGGAAGTGTACTTCGGTCCCTACGAGCGCGCGCTGTACAGCAGCGACGCCAGCATGTACCAGATCGTGCCGCTGGGGGTCGTGGTGCCGCGCAGCGTGGCCGATGTCGTGCGAACCGTGCAGCTTACGGCCGAGGCCGGAGTTCCCTTGATACCGCGCGGCGCGGGCACGAGCCTTTCCGGTCAGTCGATCGGCGCCGGCGTCATCCTCGATTTCAGCAAATACCTGAATCGCATCGTCGAGATCGATCGCGAGCGGATGACGGCTCGCGTCGAGCCTGGGGTCGTGCTCGATCATCTGAATGCGGCGGCGGCGAAGCACGGCTTGCAATTCGGTCCCGACGTGGCCACCAGCAGCCGCGCGAACTTGGGGGGGATGATCGGCAATAATTCGGCCGGCTCGCGCAGCGTGCTGCACGGTAAAACGGTCGACCATGTGATTGCGCTCGACGCCGTGCTGGCCGATGGGACGCAAGAAACGTTCGCACCACTGGCGCCCGAACAATTGGCGCGCGAGCAAGGCCGGCACGACATGGTAGGGCACCTCTATCGCGAGATACCGCGCATCGTGGCGGAGAATCGCGAGGAGATCCTGGCACGCTTCCCGGCCGTGCTGCGCCGCGTGAGCGGTTACAACCTCGATCGCTTCGTGCCCGAGTGTCTGGCCCGCATCGCCGAGCCGGCCAACGTCGAACGGGTCCGCGCACGCGAGGCGGCGCGTTATCCGGGCGGAACGTTCAACCTGTCGCGCCTGATCGTCGGCGCGGAAGGGACGCTGGCGACGGTGACCGGGGCACTCGTGCATTTGTTGCCGGTGGCGGCCCATCGTAGCATGCTCGTGCTCGAGTTCGACGATCTGGCCGATGCCGTGGCTGCCGTGGCGCCCACGCTGGCGCTTCGGCCTTCGGCCATCGAGCTGTTCGACGGCATGATCGTGCGCATGGCGCGGCGCAGTCTCGAGTACCGCAACTATCTCGACTTCGTCCAGGGCGATCCCGAGACGTTGCTGCTGGTCGAGTTCAGCGGTGAAACGGCCGACGGCGTGTCGCGCCAATTGCGGCGGCTCGAGGATCAATTGCGCGGACATCATGGTCTGCGGCATCAACTCGTCACGCACGATCGCGCGGTGTGCGATCACATCTGGGCCTGTCGCAAAGCGGCGTTGCCGCTGCTGATGGGCATTCCGGGCGAGCGCAAGCCGATCGCCTTTGTCGAAGACACAGCGGTCGATCCAGCGCGGCTATCCGATTTCGTGGCGCGCTTTCGCGACATTCTCGCTCGCGCCGGCACGCATGGCGCCTTCTATGGACATGCCTCGGTCGGCTGCCTGCACATTCGTCCGTTGATCGACACTAAAAGCGCCGACGATCTGGCGCGGATGCGGCAGATTCTCGACGAAGTGTCGGATCTCGTGCTCGAGTTTCGCGGCGCGATGAGCGGCGAGCATGGAGACGGGCTGGCGCGCAGCTTCCTCAACGAGAAGCTGTTCGGTCCGCAGATTTATCGAGCCTTTTGCGAGGTGAAGGGGGCCTTCGATCCGGCGAACCGGCTGAATCCAGGCAAGGTGGTCCATGGCCCCGATCCGGCGGCAAATCTGCGCCAGGCGCCGGGACACCGTCCCCTCGCGCCCGCCACGACGTTCGATTTCAGCGCGCAGGGGGGATTCGCCCAGGCGGCCGAGTTGTGCAATGGATCGGGCCTGTGCCGCAAGACTCGCACCGGCACGATGTGCCCCTCGTTCATGGCCACCGGAGACGAGGAACATAGCACGCGGGGGCGCGCGAATGCGCTGCGACTCGTGCTCTCAGGCGTGTTGCCACCGGCGGAGCTCACCGGCGCCCGATTGCACCAAACGTTCGATCTCTGCTTGCAGTGCAAGGGGTGCAAGGCCGAGTGCCCGTCGAACGTCGATGTAGCGAAGCTCAAGTCGGAGTTTCTGTCGCAGTACCATGCCGAGCGCGGGGCGCCGCTTTCCGTGCGGATGATGGGGCGCGTGGCGACGCTGAACCGCCTGGGATCGGCGCTCGCGCCCTTGTCGAATTGGATTGGCGGCGCGCCGTTCTCCGGTTGGCTGGCCGAGAAGCTGCTGGGCATCGATCGCCGGCGGCCGTTGCCGCGCTTCGAACGGCAGGACTTTCGCTCGTGGTTTCGCGTTCGCGGGACAACGTCGCAAAGTAGCGTGGAGGCGCCGCGCGGCAAGATCGTCCTGTTCGATGATTGCCTGAACAACTACTGTGAGCCAGGCGTGCTGCGCGCCGCGGTCGACGTGCTCGTAGCGGCCGGTTATGACGTGCAACTCGCGGGAATCCGCTGCTGCGGGCGTCCCTTGATCTCGAAGGGGTTGTTGACCGAAGCGCGGGCGCTTGCCGCGCACAACGTCGAACGGTTGCACGGCTGGGTGGCACAGAACGTGCCGATCGTGGGTTGCGAGCCAAGCTGCGTCTCGGCGCTCGTGGACGATTACGTCGATCTCTTGCCAGGAAACGAGCGCGCCGCGCAACTGGCCGCCAAGACCGAGTTCATCGACGCACACCTCGTCCGCGCGCGGGCGATTCCGCCCCTGGTGGGCGTCTCGCAACAGGTGCTCCTGCACGGGCACTGCCATCAGAAGGCACTGGTCGGCGTGGCCGACACGCGGCGCGCGCTCGAAGCACTGCCCGAGGCCGAGGTCTCGGTCGTCGACTCGGGCTGCTGCGGCATGGCGGGCTCGTTCGGCTACGAGCACTACGACCTGAGCATGAAGATCGGCGGCCGCGTGCTCTTTCCCGCGGTCGAAGCCCACGGTGGTGTCGTGGTCGCGCCGGGCTTTTCCTGCCGCCATCAGATCGAGCACGGCACTGGGCGCCGAGCGCAGCACCCCATCGAGCTGCTGGCAGCGCACTTGAAACAGGACAGGTAGCGCGAGCTATCGGCCGTGGGTGGTCTCGATCTTCGAGATCTTGTCGACGCGCCGTTGATGGCGCCCCGCCTCGAACTCGGTATTGAGCCAGATTTCGACCATGCGATCGATCAGCTTCTCGCCGAGCAGATCGGCCGAGAGGCAAAGCACGTTGAGGTCGTTGTGGCGGCGGCTCATCTCGGCGGTGAGATCATCGTGGCAGGGGGCGGCCCGGACGCCGTCGATCTTGTTGGCGGCGATGCACATGCCCAGGCCGGTGCCGCAGATGAGGATGCCGCGATCCGATTCTCCGGTGGCCACGCGCTTGCCCACGACTTCGGCCACGTCGGGATAGTCGACGCTTTCGGTGCTGGTGGGACCAGCATCGAACATGTCGTGTCCGAGCCGTTGCAGGAGCTCGATGAGCTTCGTTTTGACTTGGAAGCCACGATGGTCGCTTCCTACCGCCACGCGCATGTGAAAGCCTTCTGGTATCGGGTTAGAGGATTACGCGTCGAATTCGAGTTCGGCTACCCAGGGTGCCAGGCACGTCTTGATCTGCTCGGCGCAACGCTGATAGAGCTCCAGCGGACCGCCGATGGGATCGGCGATATCCGAACGATCACGGCTGATGAGCTTGGTTCGATCGGCGGCCTCGGGCCATTGCGAGAGAATCGCCTGCCGGTGCGAGCGCGTCATGGTGAGGATCAGATCGGCGTGCCGTACCACCTGTTCCGACAGGGGGTGCGATTCGTGCAGCGTGAGGTCGAGCCCCATGCCAGCCACGACCTTGACCGCCTCGGCCGCCGGCCGGCCCCCAAACATGGCCGAGATGCCCGCCGACATGACCACGACGCCGCGATCCTCCACCTCGTGTACCGGGCAACCCAACCGTTCGGCCACCATTTGGCGGAAGATCACTTCCGCCATCGGGCTGCGGCATGTGTTGCCGGTGCAGACGAAGACAACCATATAACTCGACAGTCGTTTGAGGGCATGCTCGGGCACAACACCGCTCCGGAGAATGGTGAAGCCACGGTCGTCCACCCGCACCACCGACGACGGTTGGCCGTAGCGACTACGACCGTCGTCGAGCACCATATGAACCGAATCGCCCAGGGCCGCCACGACCTCTTGCGCCGTGAGGGCGTCGGGTTGACCACTGAGATTCGCGCTGGTCAGTGCCAGTGGGCCGGGGAGAAAACGCAATACGTCGAGAATGGCCTGGTGCGCCGGAACGCGCAGTCCCACGCTCCCTTGCGGCGCGACGGCCTGCTGCACCTTGGCGGGCAACTGCCGCACGAGACTATCGGGGTGGCTGTCCGTCACCACCAGCGTCACCGGCCCCGGCCAGCAGCGTCGGGCCAGACGTTGCCCCAGCGGGCTCATGCCGGGCGCGTAGTCGAGGGCCTCGTCCGCGCTCTTGATCGCCAGCGTGAAAGGCTGCTGCTTGCCGCGCGATTTGGCGATCTGGATCTTCTCGACCGCCGCTTCGCACAGGCCGCTGGCCGCGATACCGTAGACCGTCTCGGTCGGAAACGCCACGAGCTGCCCCTCGGCCAACGCCTGGACGGCGCGGTGGACGACGTCCTGCGAATCCTCGGCTCGTTGCAGGTCGATGACGATGGGGGGCATAGAATAAGCACAATCAACGGGGGACGAAGAATCGGGCCAGCCATCGCGACGGCTGCCGGGCAACCGGTCGACGATCGTACGCGCTGCCTCCGCCACCGAACGCCCGAAAGGAGCCCGAAAACTATGAGCCACACGACGACGTAACTAAATACTATACTGGTCCTTGCGCACGAGGGTCAAGTCTCCGCCCCGGGGAAGAAAACCTTCGGAAACGCTTTACTCTCCGCCAGTTTTGCAGCAGGAATCCACGATGAGCATGGGCGAAAGTATCCAGCGTCGGGCAGAGGAGTTCGCCCAACGATATCGAACCGTACGCGAGCAGATCGGCCGGGTGATCGTCGGGCACGACGATATCGTCCACGGCATTCTGACTTGCCTGTTTGTCGGTGGACACTGCCTCCTCGAGGGAGTGCCGGGGCTCGGCAAGACCCTGCTCGTCCGCACGCTGGCCAAAACGCTCGATCTGCAGTTCTCTCGCATCCAGTTCACGCCCGACCTGATGCCGGCCGATATCCTGGGCACGAACATGGTGATGGAGACCCCCGAGGGGAAACGCTTCTTCGAGTTCCAACCCGGCCCGATCTTCACCCAGATCTGCCTGGCGGACGAAATCAACCGCGCCACGCCGAAGACGCAATCGGCCATGCTCGAGACGATGCAGGAGGGTTCCATTACGGTGGCGGGCAAGCGCTACGAGCTGGAGCAGCCCTTCTTCGTCATGGCAACGCAGAATCCGATCGAGCAGGAGGGTACCTATCCGCTACCCGAGGCGCAACTCGACCGCTTCTTCTTCAAATTGGTCGTGGGATACTCCGGCAGGCAGGAGTTGGCCACCATCATCGACCGCACGACGCGGGGCGAGGTGATCGAGCCCCTTAAGGTGATGGATGGTGCCGAGATCCGCCGCTGGCAGTCGGTCGTGCGCGAAGTGATCCTGGCGCCGCACGTGCAGGATTACGTCGTGCGTTTGACGCTAGCCACCCATCCCGGCGGCCCCTTCGCGCCGGCGATGGCCAATCAATACATTCGTTGGGGTTCGAGTCCCCGCGGAGCCCAGTCGATGGCCCTGGCGGCCAAGGTGCGGGCGCTGCTCGAAGGCCGCTTCAATGTGAGCTTCGAGGACGTGCGCCGCGTCTACTTGCCGGCGATGCGGCACCGCGTGCTGCTCAACTTCGAGGCGCAAGCCGAGGGGATCGAGGCCGATCGCGTGTTGCTCGACCTGCTCGAGCAAGTTCCCGAGAAGGCGGAAGAGAAGGCCGCGTAACCGCGCTGCAACTTCTGGCCAGATGAAAAGTGGCACAGGCTGCCAGCCTGTGCAGAACAGTAAGAAAAGGCTCCTACAGCACAGGCGAGCAGCCTGGGCCACTGGCTGAATCATGTCTTCTGCCTCTCCTGTCGATCCTTCGGCCGAATTGTCGCTGTTGAGCCCCGAGTTTCTCGCGCGGCTCGAGCAGTTGGAGCTGGTCACGCGGAAGATCTTTCGCGGCCGCATGAAGGGAGAACGCCGCAGCAAGCGGAAAGGGCAGAGTGTCGAGTTCGCCGATTTCCGCAACTACGTGGCGGGAGACGATCTCCGCTTTATCGACTGGAATACCTACGCGCGGCTCGACCGCATGTTTCTCAAGATGTTCCTCGAAGAGGAGGATCTGCACTTCTATATGTTGCTCGACACGAGTGCCTCGATGGATTTCGGCGCGCCTTCGAAGCTCGACTATGCGAAACGTGTCGCCGCCGCGCTCGGCTTCATCGGCCTGACGCACTCCGACCGGATTCGCGTGGAGACCTTTTCGCAGCCCGCCGGTCAGCGCGGGCCGGTATGGCGGGGGCGGGCCAGCTTGTGGCGTCTGCTCGACTACCTGAACAAGCTGGAGCCGGGAGGCGCCACGGATCTCGCCACCGGCGTGCGCAATTTCTGCCTGCGCAACCCAGGCAAGGGCATCCTGGTCATCGTCTCCGATCTGCTGGACAAGGCGGGTTACGAACGCGCGCTGCGCCTGCTCGTGGCGCAACAAATGGACGTCTACGTGATCCAGATCCTGGCGGCCGAAGAGTTGAAGCCCGACTTGAAGGGCGATCTGCAGCTCGTCGATAGCGAAGACGACGATCGGGCCGAACTGACCATCAGCGCGCCGCTGCTCAAACGATACGAACAGACGCTCGCGGCATTCGTGGCCGGCGTGCGCGACTACTGCACGCGCCGCGGCATGACCCATCTGCTGGCCAGCACCGAACAACCGTTCGAGCAGTTGATTACGGGCTATCTGCGGCAGCGAGGATTGGTGCGCTGATGTGGCCCGAATGGACGAGCATGCTCTCGTGGTGGCAGTGGACGATCCTGGCGCTCGTGCCGCCGGCGATCGTCGCCCTCTATTTTCTGAAGCTGAAGCGTCAGCCGCTCGTCGTGCCAAGCACCTATCTCTGGCACCGCGCGATCGAGGATCTCCACGTCAACAGCTTCTGGCAACGCCTGCGTCGCAGCATCCTGCTGTTGCTGCAACTGTTGCTCGTGGCGCTGGTCATTCTGGCGCTGTTTTCGCCCTCGTGGCGCGGCACGCAACTGGTCGGCGATCGGTTCATCTTTCTCATCGACAACTCGGCCAGCATGTCGGCCACCGATGTCGCTCCGTCGCGTCTCGAAGAAGCCAAGCGACAGGTGCTGGCGCTCGTCGAACAGATGAAGTCGACCGACGTGGCGCTCGTGATCAGCTTTGCCGACACGCCTCATCTGGTGCAGCCATTTACCAGCAACCGACAAGAACTGCGCGAAAGCGTCGCCGCGATTCGTCCGACGCAGCAAACCACTTCGTTGAGCGGGGCGTTGCGGCTGGCGGCCGGGCTGGCGAATCCCGGCGGCGGTACCGATAGCGAGGCCACCGACGCTCCCAAGCCGGCGCTGGCCCAGGTGTTGATCTTCAGCGATGGCAAGTTTCCGGACATCACCGATTCGGCGCTGAGTGGGTTGGCAACGACCTTCATCCCGATCGGCGGGCGCAGCGCGCACAATCTCGCCGTGTCGGCCTTCCAGGTGACGCGGCAGGAAGAGAACGCCGAGCGATTGCAGGCCTTTGCGCGGATCGAAAACTTCGGCGCCGAACGGGCACAGGCTTCGATCGGGCTTTATCTCAATGGCGAGTTGATCGACGCCGACCAGATCGATCTGGCCGCCGATGGAGAAGGGGGGGTCGAGTTCAATCTCGAGGACCTTGCATCGGCCGATCTCGAACTGCGGATCGAGACCGCCGACGACCTGGCCGCCGACAATCGCGCCTGGTCGCCGCTCGATCCGCCGCGGCGCGCGCGCGTGTTGTGCATGACCTCGGGCGATCAACCACTCGAATTGGCCTTGCGGACGGAGCGGGCGAGGGAGTTGGCGGAAGTGACCGTCCAACCGCCGTCGTATCTCGAGACGGCGGAGTACCGTAGCCGTGCGGCGGGGGGTGAGTACGACTTGATGATCTACGATCGTTGCGCGCCGCGCGAAATGCCCCAGGCGAATACCTGGTGGATCGGCCGCCTGCCCCCCGCGCCTGGCTGGAGCGCCGCCGAGAAGGTCGACGTTCCGCAGTTGATCGACCTCGAGCGCACGCACCCGTTGATGCAGTTCGTCGAGATGGGAGAAGTGCTGTTTCGCGAAGGCGCGCCTCTGACGGCGCCGCCAGGGGCGGTCTCGCTGATCGACAGCGACCGTGGCCCCTTGCTGATGATCGCGCCGCGCGAGGCGTACCAGGACGTCGTGACCGGCTTCGAATTGATGGGGGGCGAACGCATCGGCACGAACTGGCCCCTGCGTCCCAGCTTTCCGGTCTTCGTGCTCAATCTGCTGGAATATCTGGGAGGTCGCGCGGAGGACGCCGCCAGCCTGGCCGTGCGACCTGGACAGGTCGTCTCGCTACGGGTCAACACGGCGGGCAACCAGGTCGAGGTAGTTAGTCCTTCGGGGGGGCGTACCAAGGTGCGACGCAACAGCCGCAACACGTTCGACTTTGCCGGAACGGCAGAACAGGGGCTTTACAAAGTCTTCGCTGGCGAGCAGTTGGTGCGCCGCTTCGCCGTGAACCTGTTCGATGCCGCGGAGAGCGACATCCGGTCGCGGCCCGACGACGCGATACGCATCGGCCAGACTAAAGTCGAGGGGTCGACCGGCCCTCAGCCCGTGCGGCAATCTGGCTGGCGGTTCCTGCTGCTAGCGGCCCTGGCAGTGTTGTTGGTCGAGTGGTATATCTACAATCGTCGCGTCTATCTGTAGTGTCGCGCTCGCACTCGCACGACAGGTAACGCGTCGGGCCCTTCCGCGTGGCTTTCGCACGCACGCCGGGGCAGCGATATCCTCCCGCCAACGCCACACGAATCGCGCGCTCGCGCTTCCGCCGTCACGTCGGGCGCGCTCGCGGTCTTGTCAGGATCGCCGATGAAGACCAACTCTCGTGCTCCGCGTGCCCAACGGACTGCCCGGCCCGACAAGCCTCTCAAGGCGCTGAATCGATTCGTCGAGAACGACCTCATTCGCAAGGTCAGTTTTCGCGAATATCGCGACCGCGTGCGCAACGTGTACGACGGTCCGCAGGGAGCGCTCCTGGCAACGGCCAGCATGCTGTCGCTGCACGTCCCCTTGGGCGAGCGTTTGTTGCGCGAACGGCGCTTCGACCTGCGTGGGGCGAAGAACATCCTCGACGTCGGCAGTGGCGCCGGCCAGATTGTCCGGCACTTGTTGAAGTACGCCGACCGCGACGCCGAGATCACGGCCGTCGATCTCTCGAGCGAGATGCTGCGACGCGCGCGACAGCGATTGCACAGCCACCGGCCGCGCTTCACCACGGCCGATCTGACGCAGTTGCCCTTTGCCGACGCGACGTTCGATTGCGTGACCTGCGGTTACGTGCTCGAGCACGTGCCCGATCCGCGCACGGGTCTGGCCGAATTGTCGCGCGTCATGGCGCCCGGCGCGAAAATGCTCTTGCTCACCACCGAGGACAGCTTCGGCGGCGCCTGGACGAGCCGACTCTGGCGATGCCGCACGTACAACCGTCGCGAGTTGTTCCAGACCAGTGAAGCGCTGGGGCTGGTCTGGAAGAAAGAGCTCTGGTTCTCGACCATGCACAAAGTCTTCCGCGCGGGAGGCATCTGCGTAGAGATCGAGAAGCGGGCCTGAACGAGCGGCGTATTCTTCTCGCGGATCAGACTCGATCGGCCAACGCCGGATGACGCTCGGTCGCATCCACGGCGGCGCTCGGCACGTGCGAGGCCGCACAATGCAGCACGAGCCGTGTGATCTCGGGCGAGCAATTGAAACGCGCCGGCTGTTGCGCCGAGATGCCGCGGGCCACGTGCAACACCGTCGGCGGTTCGTGGAACACGCCCGAGGCGTAGCGCACGCCGTAATGGCTGGGCGCCAGGATGGGTCCAATCACGGGCAGGCGGAATTGCCCGCCGTGATTGTGTCCGGCCAGCATCAGGTCGAAATCGTGCCGCCGCGCCCAGGCATACTGATCGGGCGAGTGGGACAGCAGCAGGCGGAAACGGCGGCCGGCAGTGCTCTCGGCCGGAAAGCTGCGCGGATCGGCTGCCGGCGCGAACCAGGGCAGCTCGTTGCCGGCCAGCAGGATCTCTCCCTCGCCACAGGTGAGTACCTGCGAGCGACCGCCGAGGTAAATCAACCCCGCGTCGTCGATCGTCTGGCGTAAGCGACCCAGGTGATGTTTGACCTTCAGGTCGTGATTGCCCAGCACGACAAAGGTGCCGTGGCGCGACTCGAGCCGGCCCAGCGTTTCTGGAATCCAATCGATGTACTCGGCCTCGTCGACCAGGTCTCCCGTGACGGCCACGAAGTCGACGTCGAGATCGTTGGCCAACCGTACGACTTCATCGTAGTAAGCGCGGCCGATGGTGCCCACGAAATGCAGGTCGGTCAGGTGGGCGATCGACAAGCCGTGCAACTGCGGCGGGAGTCGAGGGTGCTCGATCACCTTTTCGGTGACTTCGAGATTGAAGATGTCGTTCCCGGGCAGATGGGCGATGAACTGCGCCGCGCGGCTGCCTGCCAAAGGCTTGTAACCGAGTTGTTCGACGATATTGTGCCGCGTGCCCCGTTCGGAACGAAGGGCAGCGGGGGGACGCGCGGTGAGACGTTGAACGAGCCACCAGGAGGCCGGCCCCGCGCCGATCAGGGCGGTACAAGTGCCATAAACGAGCAGCGGAGCAGGCAGCGACGCCCAGGTGGTCCACGACGAGTCGGTCGTGCCGTGCAGCGCGTACCACCAGGTGAAGTACAGCGGCAGTCCCACGCACAGCGCCAGCGCGACGTGCGAGATGTACTTGATCAGCGGCCGGGGCATCATCGTGGCGTGGACGTTGTTGACCAACGTGATCCACAGAGCCGCGTGTCCGAAGAGCGCCAGCAGCGCCAGCAGGAGATCAACGAGCAGGGTCTGCATGCCGGCCTTCTCTTGTCAGACGGGAATGCCCACGAGCGACGGCCGATCGATCAGGGCAACGGGGGGCAGCCGGCGAGCCTAACGCACGGGCTCTTGCTGGCGCCGCGACTCGCCCGTCGAGCTGACGACCTGTTCGACGGTGTCGAGCAGTTGGTCGAGGCGGAACGGCTTGTAAAGCACCGCCTGCAAGCCGGCCTGACGCGCCTTGACGATCGAATGCCCGGGATCATAGCCGAAGCCCGTCATCAGGACCAAGGGCACCGGATCGACGATCTGCTGCAGCCGCAACATGAAATCGTAGCCCGACATGTCGGGCAGCCGAATGTCGGCGATGATGACGTCGTAGCCGCCATCGGCGAGGGTGTTGCGGACCATGTAAATGGCCTCGCCCCCGTCGTGGGCGGTTTCGACGATGCAGCCATAGCGTTCGAGCAGGGCATGCGCCGCGCTACGGACCGAATCGTCCGCGTCGGCCACCAGTACCTGCCGGCCACGCAGCTTCGGCCGGTCGACCGGTTGCAAGGCCTGGGGATGCGCCACCGTGGGGGCCATCTTCTGGCCGACGGTCTGGATCACCGTCTTGATGTCGCGCGCGTTCCGCAAGATGCGCTGCAGACGCTCCACCACCTCGGGCTCGTGCCCGATGTAGCGTTCCATGACGCTGACGGCATCGTTCAAGATGTCGTCGACCGGCAGTGCGACGGCGCTGTGAATCGCCTCAACGCTCTCGGCCGCGGTGCTGGCCTTTTCGGCCACCAGCAGCTCGAGCGTGTTCAGGGCCAGCGCGACATCGCGGGTAAAGAGCTCGAGGAACTGCAGGTCGCTTTCCGAGAAGGCCCGCGGCTCGGGGCTCTCGACATTGAACGTGCCGATCACCTCGTCGTGCAGCATCAGCGGCACGGTGAGCGAGCTTTTGGCTCCCTTGGCCCCTTCGAGGTAGAGCGGGTCCTGGGTCGTGTCTTCGCAGAGATAGCTCTTGCCGGTGGCCGCCACGAACCCGGTCACGCCGTTGTTCTGCGGTTTGGCGAACAGATCGCGCTGGGCGGCCTCGGGCTCGATGCCCACGGCCAGCAGCGGTTCGAGGCGCCCCGTCTTGACGTCGAGCAGGCGAATCTCGACCACATCGAAGTTGAGCAGGTCCTTCGTGTAGTGCAGGATATTCGACTTCAACAGCTCGATGCGTTCCTCGACCGACATCTGGAAGAGCTCGTCGGGCGTGAGGTTGGCCAACTCGATGCCGGCCTGGTGAATGGCCGCCAGCTTCTGCTGCTGCAGCGTCTGTTCGGTAACGTCGCGCACCGTGACGATCAGATGACTCGGCAGGTCCCCCCCCTCGCAGAGCGGGGTGGCGTGGATGTGGTAGTAACGATGTTCGCCGGCGCGCAGCGTGGTGCTGCTAGGCATGCCGGTGGCCATCGCGGTGTGGAAGGGACAGAAGTCGGGGCCCAGGATCTCGGGACTGCCCAAGACGCTGTAGAAGTTGACGCCCACGACCGTGGGCTGGCCGCTCCATTCGCGGAGGCGACCGTTCCCCCAGATGATCGTGTTGTCGCTGTCGAGCAGCAGGATGCCATCCGGCATGCCTTCGAGAATCTTCTCGTTCTGCAACAGCTTGCCGATGTCGAACGCCTCTTTGAGGTGTTCGGACCCGACGAAAACCCCGTCGAACGGCTCGCGCACCAATCGCGCTAGCGCGCGGACGATGCTCTGCACTGAGACGACCTCGACCGAGTCGCCCCACTGTGCCAGGAGCTTTTCATCGCGCTCGTGGTTGTCACGAACGAACAGGATTCTGGGTCGCGCCGACAATCGCAGACTCCATGGTGTGAGACTCTGCCAGGATCATTATAAAAGTGATAACTGGCAGGAACAACCGCGGTCGCCCCTCGTCTTGCATCGGTCGCCGCTCGGCGAAAGATTGACCACGGATTTGCCGGGTCGGTCTATGTCGATTCACGCAGTGCCGCGGCCGCTGGCCGAACCGGTCATGCATGCCGATCCACGCAGGTTTTGGGGCAAATGGCCGCTCGAACCGCCGGAGCCGATGCCACCGCGGCGCGGGCAAAACGGCCCCCGCGACCGATTCTGGCCGCCGTTGTCCACTGGCCGGCGATGGCACGGCACGCATGCATGCGATGCCCTGGCGGTGCGATTCTTCCGCGGAAGGACGCTGCAATCGCCACGTTCGACAGGCTCGCCGGCGCGCGAGCCGTCAGACTCGTTCCGACCGCTACCGGGCTGAATTTGTGGGCGCCGGAGCGCCGATGGAGCCCCGATGAGGCACTGCATTTCCCGCCGTGGCCGAGCGGCCGCCTTCGGAGCATTGCCTTCGCACGTGCCCGGCGATGGTTGGTCCTGCTCGGTCCGACGGTCGTGCGGACCAATGGCAGTAATCTCTCCCGGAGTTCGGCCATGTGGCGTTCTTTCTTTCTGGCCTTGGGTTGTTTTGCGGCGATCCTGGGGGCCGAATGCCTGATGATCGACCGCGCGGTCCTTTCGCTGCGCCACGAGCCGACGGTCGGCTTTGTGCAGACGGCGGGTCGCCACCGCGAGTTCGTGCCGCCCGACTGGGCCCCCTGGAGCCTGATGTCGTTCGGGGCGGTCACGATCCTCTATTCGTTCACGATTCCCAAGAAGATGAACGGCTAATCGTCCTGTCGTCTTATCTCAAGGCGACGAATTTGAACCGCAGGGCGATCACCTTAGGGGGCCAGGTCGTGTCCTGGCTGGCGGCAGTTTGACGGGCAACCTCCGGCCAGACGGGTAGAACTCCGAGTTTAAGGGGGGGGGCGGAAAACCTGTAGTTCGGCAGTCTCAGGCGTTACCGCCGGACTTATCAGCCCCGTTTCGGTTTGCTATATTACCCGTCCGCTCGCGGGGGGAACGCTCGACGGCATGGCCGTCGGACTGCCCAAGGCAGACTTTTCCCACCCAGCACGCACCCCTAGCTCAATTGGATAGAGCATCGGTCTACGGAACCGAAGGTTACTGGTTCGAATCCAGTGGGGTGTACTTAATCGTGTCGTCGACGACCTGCACGTACGATGCCACACGCTCAGGCGATGATGTCCGTGATCGGCGTGCCGCTGCTGATGGCCAGCGGGCGGTTCAGATTGTCGTGGATCAGCGTCTCGGGGTCGATTCCCATCAGCGCGAAGATGGTGGCCGCGATGTCGTCGGGGCGGACCGCTCCACTCTCCGGCCGAGCGCCGTCGCGATCCGACGAGCCGTAACGGAACCCGCGTTTGACCCCACCTCCGGCCATGAGCACCGTGTAGCAGCCTGGCCAGTGATCCCGGCTGCTGCTTTTGTTGATCCGCGGCGTACGGCCAAACTCGCCCATCCATACCACGAGCGTCTCGTCCAGCAGGCCTCGCTCGTCTAGGTCGCTCAACAGCACGGGCAGCGTGTGATCGGTTTGCGGCAATTGCCAGGAGGGCAGGATCTCGTACATGCGCGAGCCATCGAAGCCGTGCGTGTCCCAGCCGCCGCTAGTCTTGCTGCGTCCGCCGATCGAGTTGGAAAAATACACGTTGACAAAGCTGACGCCCGCTTCGACCAGCCGCCGCGCGAGCAGACAACTCTGCCCGTACGTGGTGCGGCTGTAGCGGTCGCGAACGGCGTCCGGCTCGGCCGATAGATCGAAGGCATGGCGCACCCGCGTCGACGTGAGCATCGACAAGGCCCGTTCGTAGTACGAATCGAGACCTTGCCCTTCGGCCGTCGAGTCGAGCCAGGCGACCTGCTGGTTGACGAACTGCTGCATTGCTCGGCGGTTGGCTAGGCGATCATGAGTCATGCCGTCGGGCAAGCTCAGCTCAGGAAGGCGGAAGTTCGGCTTGGCCGGATCCTGCGTCACGAGGAGCGGGTCGTAGACCTTGCCGAGAAACGTGGCGCGCTGGCCAGGCGTGATCGAACCGTCGCGGATGACATAGGGAAAAGAAACGAACCGCGGCATCCCTTCCGCAGACGAGTCCGCTCGGGCAGGAGCAAACTGATTTACCACGCTGCCGTAGGCCGGGAACAACTGGTCCGTATCGGTCAGCCGAATGTCATCGACCGGAGGCGCGTGGCCCGTCAGCGCGTAGTACGACGCCGAGTTGTGGTTCTTCATCGAATGATGAACGGCGTGTACCAGGGTCACCTTGTCCATCACCTTGGCGGTCTCGGGCAGCAGCTCGCAGATCCGCAGGCCCGGCATCGTCGTCTCGATCGAGCCGATGGGAGAGCGAATCCCAGACGGCGCATCGAGCTTCTGATCGAAGGTATCGATGTGGCTGGGGCCGCCGAACTGGAACAAAAAGATGACCGATTTCGCGCGAGCTGGGAACGTGCCCCCTTGCTCCGCGGCACGCAGCAACTTGGGCATGGTCAGCCCAAGCATGCCCAGCCCACCGATCTGCAGGGCCTTGCGTCGTGTGAAGTGGCTGGAAACCTGCATGATGACCGAATCGGCAAGCGACGTGCGGCAAGGGCGCCTGGCAGTGCCGCACGGATTCCGATGCTTTGAACGGGCGGGAGATCCTTGGCCGGCGACGCGCCTGCGCTGCCGGCGATCCTAGACCAGAATCATCGCACAACCGAGCGTGGGTGGCTATAGCCGATTCAACCGCGGCGGCCCGTTCGACCCCTTGGCGCGCGGGGGAACCCAGATCCGAGCCCGCAACACGCTCGCTTTGAGAATACGCGACAACGTACTGGCAGGATCGCCGTCGCCGTAGCTACTCGAGCCAGACCGACACCTGCTGCTCGCCGGCGTCGAGCTCGAAAACATCTCCCGGGGCGTACGCGCGCTGGCGAACTTGCGTCACGAGCGTTCGTAGATCGACACCCCGACGGACGATCAATTCCTGCACGCGGGCATCGATGATCTCGTCCAAGTGATCGATCACGCTGGCGGGATAGGTCAGTTGCACTTTGGTCCGTCCTTGTGCCTGCACCCGGAGCTTGAGATGTCGCGCGAGGCCTCCAAAGGTCGAAGCGGGGCGAGCAGGCTGCGGAAGGGCGAGTCGATCGAGTTCCTCGCGGTGACGCTTCAGCAGCGGCAGCAGCAGGTGGTGCCAAGAGGTGGTCACCCGCAATGAACGCAGGAAACTGACCAGGCCATGAAACGCGCGCACGAGAAAGATGAGCGCTGGCGGCCCGGCCAGGCGAAAGTTCCAGCGGTCCTCGCCAAGAATGTCGTGAAACCGTTCGCTCAGTTGCCAGTCGTCGAGAGCGAAGGGATAGGGGGCCGCGTAAGGCGCGAACAGCACCTTGCACAGGGCCGGCAGCTTGTGCTCGATCGGCTCGAGAAACTCGGGGCGGAATCCCAAGGCCAACAACAGCGGATAGGGAGACTCGCTTTCGTCGATGGTCGCGCGGATCAAACGCAGCAAGGTGCTTCGCTCGGCCAGTGTCGGTTCGTAGACGCAACCGAAATCGTACAAAACGACTTTCACGCCCTGGTTGCCGCGCCGAAAGCGAAAGTTGCCCGGGTGCCAGTCGGCGTGCAGCAGTCTCCGCTCGAAGAACCCTTCGTGAAACACGCGCGACAGGGCGTGCGCAAGCTGCTGACGTTCGGGCTCGGGCCAGAGTGCTTGCACTTCGGCGAGCTCGCAGCCATCTTCCCAACGCGCGACGAGCACGTTCGACGTGCAGAGTTCTTCGATGAGCTCGGGCACGACGAGCATCGGATCGTCGGCAGCCCAGGCTCGAAAGTGGCGCTGATTCTCCGCCTCGTGGCGATAATCGAGCTCGCGCTCCATGTCATCGAGGATCGCTGCCTGGTAGCCGGGCAGATCGAAGCCGTGCTGCTTACGGGGAGCAGGCAGGCTCAGCCAACCCAGCAGATTGAGATCCATCCGCAAGGCGTCGCGCATGCCGGGATACTGCACCTTGATCGCCACTTCGCGCCCATCCACCAAGGTCGCACGATGCACCTGCCCGAGCGAGGCGGTCCGGGCAGCGGGCGAAATCTGACGCACAACGGCGGCGAGCGGCTGTTGCCAAGCAGCGGTGAGCATGTCACGCACCGTCGCGAGGTCGAGCGGCATCGGGGTACGAGATAGATCGTCGTCAGATGAAACGGGCGAGTCGAGCGAAAGCTGCAGGAGCTGGCCGACCTTGGCAGGCAGGCCACGTAGATGCCCCAAGCGCTCGACAAGATGGCGCTCGGCAAGTCGTTGCTCTTCTGGCGTGGCGCTGCGACGCACATGCCATCCGGCGACCGCCGCGCGGGCATACCCTCCCAGCCGCTCGATGTTCCGAGTCAACATGCGCTAGTGCCTCTGCTTGTTTCCGGTACGATGCCGCGCCAACCCAAGTGGCTGCGGAAGCGCCACCTTATGGATGTCGCATCGCACCATCGTGTCGCGCGACTTGAAGTCAAGTTGTCTAGGTCCTACGCCCGGCCGCCGCGCTTAGCGGAAGGTCGTGGCAGAGAACGCCCTGACGCGCCGTCACGACGCTGCGATCGGCGCATTCGACGCCTGCCCCTAAGTAGTTCCTTTACCGCAGCGCTGCTGGTGCCGTTCCGTGCGGTACGGCAGGTTGACACCCCTGCCGGGTGATCTAGTTTTCCGCAGACGCCAGCGATGGCGCGCGTGGCACTGTCGCCATCCGCGGATCGCTCCTCTCTTGGGAACAGGTGCATCGATGAACGTGCTGGTTGCAGACGATTCGCGCATGATGAGAAACGTCATTCGGCGCTGTCTCGAGTCTCTCGGAGTCGGTAGCGTGCTGGAGGCCGAGGATGGCGCCGAGGCCCTGCGCGTGTTCAGCGACAATTCCGTCGACATGGTGATCACCGACTGGAACATGCCGAACAAGACCGGCCTCGAGCTGTTGCGCGAGATCCGCGAACGTGGCAGCAAAGTGCCCGTGCTGATGGTTACGACCGAGGCCGAAAAGTCGCGTATCATCGAAGCCGCGCAGGCCGGCGTGTCCGATTACCTGGCCAAGCCCTTCGACAACGAGACGCTGCGGCAGAAGCTCGAGAAGTTTGGCTGCGGCGCTTAAGTCGCGTCATACGCGAGCAGGTATCCGCGAGCGTCTGTAGGCGTCCAGGGTGAGGTTGCAATGCCGTTGGGACTGACAACTCGTGCCGGACGCGGCCGGATCCGCGTGCTGATCGTCGACGATTCGCGCCTGATGCGCACGATGATCTCCGACGCCGTGGCCAAAGTGACCGATTTCGAGGTCGTGGGCTTTGCCGCCAGCGGCCGCGAGGCGATTGCCCAGGTCGAACGGCTGCGACCCGATGTCGTGACGATGGACGTCATGATGCCCGGCATGAGCGGTTTGGAGGCCCTCGCCGCCATCATGCAGAATTCGCCGTGCCGCGTCATTATCGTAAGCTCGCTGACGACGCGGATGGCCGATACGACCCTCGAGGCGCTCGACCTGGGCGCGGTCGATTATGTCGCCAAGCCGGACGGAGCAAGCCAGTTTCAACAGGTGGTCGAAGGGCAACTGATTCCCAAGTTGCGCATGGCGGCTGCCGTCGATCTGCAGGCATTGCGACGCCAGGGGACCGCACCGGTGCGGCGAGCTGGAGTCACGAGCCGGACGATGGTCGCTGACCGCGACGCGGCACACTGTATCGCCATCGGCATCTCGACGGGGGGACCGCCGGCGCTGACGCAACTGTTTGAGCAGCTTGCGCCCCCCTTGCCGCCGATCGTGATCGTGCAGCACATGCCGGCCCAGTTCACCGGCCCCTTTGCAGCTCGCTTGAACGGCATTTCGGCACTGACGGTCCGTGAGGCCGAGGATGGCGCCACGTTGCGGCCGAACGAGGCCTGGATCGCGCCGGGCGGCAAGCATCTCTCGCTGCGCCGCGTGGGAACGAACGTCGTCGCGGTGATTCGCGACGGCGATCCCGTGAGCGGACACAAGCCGTCGGTCGACGTGATGATGATCTCGGCCGCCCACGTGTTTGGCCGGCGCTGCCTGGGAGTCATCATGACCGGCATGGGAAGCGACGGCGCCGACGGCTGCTCTGCCATCAAGGCCGCGGGGGGGGACGTCATCGGGCAGGACGAGGCCAGCTCCGCGGTCTACGGTATGAACAAGGTGGCGTTCAACCGCGGGCATGTCGAAGAACAGTTCTCGCTCGCCGACGCGGCCGAGATCATCGCCGCGCGAGCGAGACGCGCGCCAGTTCCGGTGTAACTCGCAACGAAAGGGCGAACATGGGAATGACCGTCGAAAAGCTGATGACCGCTCCCGTCGTATCGATCTGTGAAGATGCTACCGTTTTCGAGGCGTGCCGCCTCTTGTTACGGCACCACATCAGCGGCCTGCCCGTCGTCGATGCGCAAGGTTACCTGGTGGGCATCGTTACCGAGAGCGACCTGATGGGGCTGCTGCTCGAGCCAGCGCACGCCGATACCCCGGTGGCCGATTACATGACTCGGCCGTGTGTGTCGCTTCGGCCGGACGACTCGTTGCTCGCGGCGCTCGAGGAGTTCCGCTGCCATGGTTATCGTCGCCTGCCGGTGGTCTCGGATGACGGGCGGCCCCTGGGTGTCATGGCGCGCCGGGAGTTCGTGCGTTTTGTCGCCGAGGTGCATCTCCGCCTGGGCGAGCCGGCCGGCAGAGAGATGACCGCGCCGGCGGCAACGTTGTAAGGGCGATCAACGAAGCCGCAAGCGGTCGACGCGTCGTTTCTGCAAGGCGATCAGGTGGCCGAGCTGCGTGGGAGAATCGATCCGCAGCTTCTGTGCGATCTTGTGACGGTGTACGTCGACCGTCTTGGGACTGATGCCCAGGCGGACGGCAATCTCTTTCGTGACCAGCCCCGAGGCCATGCCGTCGAAGACCTCCATCTCGCGTGCAGAGAGTTGATTGAGCCGCTCGGAGGCATCTTTCTCTTCGAGCAGTTCCTGCTTCCGATTGGCCGCGAGGGTCAGGGCCAGATGGACGGTATCGAGCAATCGTTGCCTGCTGCAGGGCTTCTCTAGAAAGTCGACGACGCCGGCCTTGACCGCCTCGACCGCGGAAGACACGTCGCCGTGGCCACTGATCATCACGAGCGAACAGGCCGCCTGCGAGGCAATCAGCTCCTGACACAGGGCCAGACCCGACATGCCGGGCAACAGCAAGTCGACCAGCACGCAACTGGGATCCGACGGATTCAACGCATCGAGCAGTTCGCGCGCGGTCGCGCAAGTCTGAACTTCATACCCGATCGACATAAGGAGCCACTTCATCGAATCGCGAAGGCTGGCATCGTCATCGACTATGTATACGTGCCGCGCCGCTATGGTACTAGTGCGCATATCTATTCCGCCTCCCGCGCCACGGGAAAGTGTGCGACAAAGGCCGCTCCGCCTCCCATTTCTGTTCGGAATGTAATCTCGCCGCCGTGGTTGTTCATGATCGTCTGGCTGATATTCAGGCCCATTCCCAGCCCGGATGCCTTGGTGGTGAAGAAAGGTTCGAAAAGTCGTTGTTGGATGCTCTCGCAAATGCCGGGCCCATGATCGCGGATCGATACATACACTCGCTTGTCCTTGCTGTGACCGCCCACGATCTCGACGCGGCGAGGTTTGCTCGATGGTTCCAGTTGGGCCTCGATGGCATTGCGTACGAGATTGACGAGCACTTGTTGGATTTGCACTCCGTCGGCCAGGACCCACAGAGGTTCGTCCGGCATGAGCGCCGTGCAAATAACTTCTGACTGGCGCAGATCGTGCGCGAGGAAATCGACCACCGCGTGAACCAGCTCGCGCAAGTCCGTGACTTGGCGCGGCGCTCCCTGCTTGGTAGCAAAGGCGCGCATCCGGCGGATGATCTGCCCACAACGGTCGGAGAGCTCGGCAATCGACGTCAGTTTGCCCCGCAGTTCCGAATGTTCCAGGGTGCCGCGCTGAACCGCCTCCAGGCATCCCTCGGCATAGAATCCGATCGCGGCGAGCGGCTGATTGAGCTCGTGGGCGATTCCCGACGCGAGCTCCCCCAGCGTCGCGACGCGATTCGCATGCGCAAGCTGGTACTGCAGCGATTGCATCTGTTCTTCGCGATGGCGCTCTTGCGTAATGTCCTGGACCGTGCCGAACAACCGGACGGGGACCCCGTCCGCATTGCGCATGACCTGGCCGGTGGTGCGCACCAGGCACTCGGAATTGTCGGGCCGCACGACGCGATGCTCGGTTTCGTAGCCGTGATTGTTCGACAGCGAGTCACGGATCAGGTTTTCGACGCGAGTCCTGTCGTCAGGATGAATCGCCTGGAGATAATCGCTGCGATAATGCGGCGTGAACGACTGGGGAGGAAAGCCAAAAATGCGGTAGACCTCGTCGCTCCAACTGATCTTCCCGGTCGTCAGGTCGCCGTTCCAGTTTCCAAAGCGCGCCGCGCGTTGCGCTTCGTCGAGTAGTGCCTTGCTGTCGCGCAAGGCTTTTTCGGCCAGAACGCGATCCGTGATGTTTTCGGTACAAAACACCAGCCCACCGATCCGGCCAGACGATTCCCACCAGGGCTGAATTTCCCAGCGAATGTAGTCGATGGAACCGTCCGAGCGCTCGAATTCATCTTGCTCGCAATAGTCGGAGGCGCCGGTCAAGCAACGACGGTGAATTTGTTTCCAGCGTTCGGGAATCTCCGGGAAGACTTCGTAGTGATGTTTTCCGATCAAGTTGCGCTCTTCAAGCCTGTAGTCCGTGATCCAACGGCGGCTGCACGCCAGGTAGCACAGGTCGCGATCAAACATGGCGACACCGGCGGGCGCATACTCGACGAATAGTCTCAATTGCACCTCGCTCCTGCGGAGTGCTTCTTCGGCGTGTTTCAATTCGGTTGTATTGACGATCACGGCGCCCACTCCGACCGGCTTTCCATCGAGACCGGGAATCGGGAAGTGCGCATAAAGCCCATGCTGCACTTCGTCTGAACGGTGAGGCATCGCGGCGCTTGCTTCGAGGTTGGTTTCGGCGACCCCCGTGGCCAACACCCGTGCCACGCTGGCCTCGATCTCTGTCGCCAGCTCGGCAGGCAACATGTCAAACGCCTTGCAACCGATATGCTCCTCCTGGTTCACGCCCATCCATTCGGCGAGGCTCTTATTGACGTGCGTCAAACGTCCCTCCGAGTCGTACAGGGCCATCGCCGTGGGCGCCTGTTGGAAGAAGCTATCGATGTTGAGTTGACCAGACAATAAAGCCTGCTCGGCGCGTTGCCTTTCAGCAATTTGTTGTTGGAGATCGTCGTGGAGGGAGCCCTCCGCCACTCGCCGGCGCGTGATGTCCCATGTCACTCCTACCCACCGGATGGGCGTTCTACTCGAATCTCGCTCGAGCGTGGCCCGTACGGCGAACCAGCGTGGCGAACCGTCGTCCGCTCGTTTCCGGCTTCGAAACTCGCACTGGA